>DATCRO010000056.1:0-2826 GCA_036569025.1 Burkholderiaceae bacterium | reverse complement strand
GTCTCGAAGAAGCCCAGGCCGGCCCCGCAGGCGCTGGTCGACGCGTTCCGCGGGTTCGAATCCGGCGAGTCCATGGTCGACGTCAGGGTCGGCGGCTGGAGCGAGCTCGGCGCCGAGGCGCAGGCGATCCGCACGGCGGTGTTCGTCGAGGAGCAGAAGGTGCCGCTGGCGCTCGAGCGCGACGCCGCCGACGTGTCGGCCGTCCACGCGCTGGCGCGCAACCGGCTCGGCCTGGCCGTGGGCACCGGCCGCCTGCTGGCCGCCGACCCTGCCGGCCACCCGGCGCGCATCGGCCGCATGGCCGTCAACCGGGCCGTGCGCGGCGCCAACGTCGGCCGCGCGATGCTGGAGGCCCTGATGGCCGCCGCCGGGCAGCGCGGGGACCCGGAAGTGGCGTTGCACGCCCAGATCACGGCGTTCGGCTTCTACCGTCGCGCGGGCTTCCGGCCGCACGGCGAGCGCTTCGAGGAAGCGGGTATCGTCCACCAGGAGATGCGGCGTGCGCCCTGATCGATCGCGTGGCTCGAACCTGCTGCCCGCGCCGGGCGCGTGGCGTGCCCATGTGGCCGTGAAGGCCGCGTCGGCCGATCGGAAGAGGTCATGAACGAGGAATTCCAGCGACGGATGGAGGAGGCCGCGCGCCTGGTGCGCGGCGGCAGCCTGATGGACGCGACCGCGGCCATCCAGCAGGCGCTCGGCGCCCGGCCACCCGCGCCGCGCGGGGGCATGGCGGTCGCGGACGAGGACGTCATCGACGTGCAGGCGCGGGTCATCGACGAGCCGGCGGTCCCGCCCCGCACGATGCCGGCGAGCCGGCCGGAGTCGTTCTGCGCCGGACATTTCCGCAACGACTGCGGCACGCGCGACTACAAGCTGTTCGAGCCGGCGCGGCCGGACCCGAGGCCGCTGCCGCTCATCGTGATGCTGCACGGCTGCACGCAGGATCCCGACGACTTCGCGCGCGGCACGCGCATGAACGCGCTCGCGCGGGCCCGGGGCTTCCTCGTGCTGTATCCGGCGCAGTCGCAGCGGGCGAACGCGCAGCGCTGCTGGAACTGGTTCAAGCACAACCACCAGGCGCGCGGCAAGGGCGAGCCGGGCATCCTCGCGGGCATGGTGCGCCAGGTCGTCGTCTCGCACGACATCGACCCGGCGCGCGTGTACGTGGCGGGACTGTCGGCCGGCGGCGCGATGGCCGCGATCCTGGGCGACGCCTATCCCGACCTGTTCGCCGCGGTCGGCGTGCACTCGGGCCTGCCCGCGGGTTCGGCCACCGACGTCCAGACCGCCTTCGCGGCGATGGGGGGCGGCCCGACGGCGCCCCGCCGCTCGCCCAAGGCCGGCGCCACGCCGCCCACCATCGTCTTCCACGGCGACGCCGACGCCACCGTGAACGTCGTCAACGGCGAACGCGTGCTGGCGGCGGCGGGCGTCAGCGCGAGCGACGACGTGCGGCACGGCGTGAGCGCCGCGGGCGTGCCCTGGACACGCCGCACCTGGGTCGGCGGGCAGGGCGCCGAGCGCGCCGAGCAATGGACGATCCACGGCGCCGGCCACGCCTGGTCGGGCGGCGACCTGTCCGGCACGTACACCGACCCGCGCGGGCCGGACGCGAGCGCGGAGATGCTGCGGTTCTTCCTGGCGCATCCCCGGAACTGACGGCTGCCGGCGTCCACCTGGCGGCGCCACATGCCTGCCGGCCGCCCCCTGCGCAGAAGTGCTCGTCGAATTGGGGGGGCTGCGGCGCCATCGCCGTGTCGACCCGCGCCATCGGCTGCAGAATTTCAGGCGCCGGGGTGCGAGGCCCCGGCGCGCCGCATCACGCCGTCCTCGCGCCCCTGCCGCAGGAGCCGCCCATGAACTATCCGTTGCCCAGGAATCACTTCATCGTCCAGTGGGGCGGCACGCGCATCGGCTTCAGCGAGGTGGGCGGCCTGTCCATCGACGCCCAGGCGCCGGCGTTCCGCGACGGCTCGTCGCTGGCCAACAGCAACTCCACGATGCCGGGGCTGCTGCGCTATCCGAACCTGGTGCTCAAGCGCGCGGTGCAGAAAGGCGACAACGAGTTCTACGCGTGGATCAACACGGTCCACAACAGCGCGGTCGAGCGCCGCGACATCACCGTGTCGCTGCTCGATGCGGACAACCAGCCGGTCGTGATCTGGACGTTCAAGAACGCGTTTCCCGCCCGGCTCGTGTACTCGTCGCTCGAATCGGAGAACGCGGGCCCGATGATGGAAGTGCTAGAGATCGCCCACGAGGGCATGAGGGTGCAGAACGCCTGACGTCAGGCCAGCGCCGGCTCCGCCCCCGGCTGCCCGCGCTGCGTCAACCGCTGCAGCAGGCAGAACGCCAGCAGCAGGGCGCCGATGACGATCTTCGTCCACCAGGCGCTCAGTGAGCCGTCGAAGGTGATCAGCGTCTGGATCAGCCCCAGCATCAGCACGCCGCACAGCGTGCCGGCCACCAGGCCCACGCCGCCCGCGAGCAGCGTGCCGCCGATCACCACCGAGGCGATGGCATCGAGCTCCAGGCCGGTCGCATGCAGGCCGTAGCCCGAGAGCATGTAGAACGTGAACAGCACCCCGCCGAGCGCGGCGCACAGCCCGCTGAGCGCGTAGACGCCCACCACCGTGCGCCCGACGGGCAGGCCCATCAGCACGGCCGAGTGCTCGCTGCCGCCGATCGCGTAGACGTTGCGCCCGAACGCGGTGCCGTGCGCGACGTACAGTGCCGCGCCGAAGGTGGCGAGCGCGATCAGGGCCCCGACCGAGATCGCCGCGCCGCCGCCCAGCGGCACGCGCGCCTGGGCGATGGCCGTGAAGG
>DATCRO010000055.1:0-2641 GCA_036569025.1 Burkholderiaceae bacterium | reverse complement strand
GCGCGCGGCGGCACGCTGTTCCTCGACGAGATCGGCGACCTGCCGCTGGCCATGCAGTCGAAGCTGCTGCGCGCGATCCAGGAGCGCAGCGTGCGCTCGATCGGCTCGACGCAGGAAGATGCCGTCGACGTGCGCATCGTGAGCGCCACTCATAAAGACCTGCACGCCGAAGTGCAGGCCGGCCGCTTCCGGCAAGACCTTTTCTACCGCCTCAACGTGATCGAGATCGCGGTGCCCGCGCTGCGCGACCGCCGCGAGGACCTGCCCGCGCTGTGCAACGCGCTGCTCTCGCGCATCGCGCAGGACGGCGGGCTGCCGGTGCCTCACTTGTCCGACGATCTGCTGCGCCGCCTTGCACAGCATCCGCTGAACGGCAACGTGCGCGAGCTCGAGAACCTGCTGCACCGCGCGGTCGCGCTGAACGACGGCGACGAACTGCACCTCGACCTGATGGGCGGCTTCACGGCCGCGGCCGAAGCGGCGGCATCTTCCGCGCCCGCGCCGCTTTCGCCCCTGGGCGGCGACGCGGCGGCCGCTCCGGCCCCGGCGCCGGCCGCGCCGGTGGCGGCCTCTACCCGGCCCGCGCCTCCGCCGCTGCCCTCCGATCTTCAGGCCTACCTCGACCAGCAGGAGCGCGAGATCCTCGTGCGCGCGCTGCACGAGAGCGGCTTCAACCGCACCGCCGCCGCCGCCCGGCTGGGCATGAGCCTGCGCCAGATCCGCTATCGCATCGCGCGGCTGGGCATCACCACGCCCAACGGCGACGACGGCGCGAGCAGCAGCCATGCCGACGACTGAAGAAGAAGCGCGCGCGGCCGAGTCCGGCGACGCACTCTGGCAGGCCGGCTGGTACCGCTTCGCGAAGGCGCTGCCCTCGCCCAATTTCGGGCCCAGGCCACAGGGCGCGCAGATCGACCTCATCGTGCTGCACTCGATCAGCCTGCCGCCCGGCGAGTACGGCGGCGACGCGGTGCAGCGGCTCTTCACCAACCGGCTCGACTGGGACGCACACCCCTACTTCCAGTCGATCCGCGGGCTGGAGGTCTCCTCGCACTTCTACGTGCGGCGCAACGGCGAGCTCTGGCAGTTCGTGAGCTGCGACGACCGCGCCTGGCATGCGGGCGTGTCGACGTGGCGCGGCCGCGGCAACTGCAATGACGACTCCATCGGCATCGAACTCGAGGGCCTCGAAGGCCAGCATTTCGAGGAGCCGCAATACGAGACGCTCGCGAGCCTGTGCGCCGCCATCGCGCAGCATTTTCCGGTGGCGTACATCGCCGGCCACGAGCACATCGCGCCGGGCCGCAAGCAGGACCCGGGCGCCGGTTTCGACTGGCGCCTTCTGCGCGAACAACTCGGCTGGAAGCCACAGATGTTTCCTGAGCAGGTCGTCGGGCGCTAATTTTTTTCAATCGCGCGGCGCCTCGCGATGCACCGCCACCGCGCTGCAGCGAAGAGAAAATCCGAAGGGCGCAATGCAGCAACCATGCGCCCTGCAAGCCCAAATCGGCCTGCAAGCCACAGCGCATGCGGGTTGCGGGACCATAGGCCAGTATTCATGGGGCATCTTCGCAGGTGTCCTATGTCGGAAGTAGTACCGGAAATCCTTGTATCCTTTCGAAAACGCTACATCTAGTGGGTTGTATGCCCCCTGCACCCTAGATATAGTGTCTTCCGTCCGGTCCCGTACACCGGTGCGGCGCCGGGCCAGGCGTCGCCATCCAACAAGAATTGCCAACCGAGAGGAAGCGAATGCAAACAGCCCTGAATCCCCAATCGACCCCGCGTGCAATCCCCTCCACGCCGTCGCAGCCGCAGCGAGACACTGCCGGCTCCCCCACCGGCCAGAACCTGGCCCACTACCAGATCATCCGCCGCAACGGCGCGGTGGTGCCCTTCGAGCCGAACAAGATCGCCATCGCGATGATGAAGGCCTTCCTCGCCGTGCACGGCACGCAGGGCGCCGCGTCGGCCAGCGTGCGCGAGACGGTCGACGGCCTCACGCAGGCCGTCGTGCGCGGCCTGGTGCGCTCGCGCCCGGGCGGCGGCACCTTCCACATCGAGGACGTGCAGGACCAGGTCGAGCTCGGCCTGATGCGCGGCGGCCACCATGAGATCGCCCGCGCCTACGTGCTGTACCGCGAGCGCCGCACGCAGGAACGCTCCAAGCAGGGCGAGCAGACCGCGCCGGCCACGCCCGCGCTGCACGTGCTGGACAAGGGCGAGCTGGTCGCGCTCGACGTGAACGAGCTCAAGAGCCTGATCGAATCGGCCTGCGAAGGCCTGGGCGAGAGCATCACCGCCGCGCCGATCGTCGCCGAGACGATGCGCAACCTGTACGACGGCGTGCCGCTCGACGAGGTCTACAAGGCATCGATCCTGGCGGCCCGCACGCTGATCGAGAAGGACCCCGACTACACCTTCGCCACCGCGCGCCTGCTGCTGCACACGATCTTCAAGGAGATCATCGGCCGCGAAGTGCTGCCCGCCGAACGCGCAACCGCCTACGCCGACTACTTCCCGCAGTTCATCAAGAAGGGCGTGGACAACGACCTGCTCGACGAGAAGCTGCTGCAGTACGACCTGCCCCGCCTGGGCGCGGCCCTGAAGCCCGAGCGCGACAACCAGTTCGACTACCTCG
>DATCRO010000054.1:0-2907 GCA_036569025.1 Burkholderiaceae bacterium | reverse complement strand
CGCGGCAGGTGAACTACTCGGCCAACGCGATGGGACGCACCACGTCGCTCACGGCCTTTCTCTCGCAGTGGTCGTCGCGCTCGCAGGCCGACGGTCCGACCAACCTCGCGCGCACCACGGTGCCGAAACTTCTGCTGACCTACACGGGCGACCAGTCGACCTTCCCGAGCACGCGAGATGCCTGGATGGCGGCGGGCGGGCCGCGCATCCGCAACGTCGACATCGTCGGCGGCAACCACTACCTCGCGGGGCAGCCGGAGCTGATCCCGAAGGCGGCGGACGCCATCGCCGGGTTCGCGCACGCGCTGTAGCCGCAGAGCCACCATGGAAAAATTCGCTTTCGCACCGGCCTACGAGCTGCCGGTCTGGCCCTTCACGCCGCCGCCCGAGCTGGGCAGCACGAAGCCCGTGCGGCATCCCATCGTCATCGTCGGCGCCGGCCCCTCGGGCCTCACGCTGGCCTGCGACCTCGCGCAACGCGGCGTGCGCGCCGTGCTGCTGGACGAGGACGACACCGTCGGCGTGCGCGGCGCATCGTCGCGCGGCATCTGCTATGCGCAGAAGAGCCTGGAGATCTTCGAGCGCCTGGGCATCTACGAGCGCATCGCGGCCAAGGGCATCACCTGGTCGTTCGGGCGCACCTTCTCGGGCGAGCAGGAGGTCTACAACTTCAACCTGCAGGCCAACAGCGTCTCGCGGCAGCCGCCTTTCATCAACCTGCAGCAGTTCTACGTCGAGTGGTTCCTGGTCGATCGCATCCTCGAGCTGGGGCTGACCGACCTGCGCTGGAAGAACCGCGTCACACGCGTCGAGCGGCTCGCCGACGGCGTGCGCCTGGAAGTCGAGACGCCCGCCGGCAGCTACACCATCGAGGCCGACCGGCTGATCGACGCCACCGGCGCCAACAGCGCGATCCGCACGCAGATGGGCATCGACGCGCACTCCTCGCGCAGCACCGACCGCTGGTGCATCAGCGACGTGCGCTTCAGGAAGCCGCTGCCCACCGAGCGCTGGACCTGGGTGGACGCGCCCTTCAACGAAGGCCGCGGCGTGTGGCAGCACCTGATGGCCGATGGCGTGTGGCGCATCGACTACCAGATGCCCGAGGACTGCGACACCGCCTACATCAGCAAGCCCGAGGTGGCGGGCGCGCGGCTGCGCGAGCAGCTCGGGCCGGACGTGGAGTTCGAGTTCGTCTGGATCGGCCCCTATGGCTACCGCGATCACCTGCTCGACAGCTTCCGCCACGGCCGCGTGTTCTTCATCGGCGACGCGGCGCACGTGGTGAGCCCCTTCGGCGCACGCGGCGGCAACAGCGGCATCCAGGACGCGGCCAACCTCGGCTGGAAGCTCGCGCTCGTCGCGCAGGGCAGGGCCGGCGAGGCGCTGCTCGACAGCTACGACGCCGAGCGCCAGCCCGCCGCGAAGCAGAACCTGCAGGTGACGAGCCGATCGGCACGCTTCCTCGCGCCGCGCTCGCCCGCCGAGCACACGCTGCGCCGTGCGGTGGTGGCGCTGGCGGCGCGCCATCCCTTCGCGCGGGCGCTGGTCAACACCGGCCGGATGTCGGTGGCCAACGACTATCCGCCCGCGCCGCTGCTGCCCGAGGGCGCGCGCTCGGTGCAGAACCTTCCGCTGCGCCTGGCCGATGGCCGCGAGACGACGCTGATGCAGCTGCTGGCCGAAGGCACCGAGTGCATCGGCCTGTGGTTCGCGCCGACGCGCGAGCAGTCGAGAGCGGCGCTCGATGCCATCGCGTCGCTGCCGTTGCGCCTGCTGGCCGTTGGCGGCGACAGCGGCCTGCCCACGCTGCAGGCCGACGAAAAGCTCGCGAGCCATCTCGGCGCGGGCGACGCAGGCAGCTTCGTCCTCGTGCGGCCCGACGCCTACCGCGCCGCCGTGCTGCCGAACGCCACGCCCGAAGCCATCGCCCGCGCCGTGCGCACCGCACTGGCCGCCAACGAACTCGACCCATGATCACCGAGCCCCGCATCCCCGATCCCGACGGCTTCTACGCCGCGCTGCTCGCCGCCCACGAAGGCCGCAGCGAGGCGCAGAGCGCCGACCTCAACGCGCGCCTCGTGCTGCTGCTGGCCAACCAGTGCGCCGACCAGGACGTGCTGCTCGCGTGCATCCGCGCGGCGGCCGAAGAAGAACCCACGACGACGGACCACGACACCCCATGACCACGAGCGTTTCCTTCGCATCCGCCTCCGACACCCGCGAGCAGAAGCCCCGGCTGCAGGAGCTGGGCCCCGGCGCCTACGGCTACATCAGCGACTTCGATCCCAACTGCGGCTTCGTCGTCGGCGACGAGCACGTGGTGCTGATCGACACCCGCCCCACGCCGCGCATGGCGCGCGACTTCCTCGCTGCCATCCGCACGGTGACCGACAAGCCGATCCGCACCATCGTGCTCACGCACTACCACGCGGTGCGGGTGATGGGCGCCAGCGCCTTCGCCGAGGTGCGCGACATCGTCGCCAGCAGCGGCACGCTCTACTGGATCCGCACGCGCGGCCAGGCCGACTTCGACTCGGAGGTCGGCCGCTTTCCGCGGCTGTTCGCCGGCGTCGAGGAGATACCGGGCCTGACCATGCCCACGAAGGTCTTCGACCGCGAGATGACGCTGCCGCTGGGCGGCGGCCGCGAACTGCGGCTGATGTCGCTGGGCCGCGGCCATTCGGGCGGCGACGCGGTCGCGTGGCTCGCCGACTGCGGCGTGCTCTTCTCGGGCGACGTGGTCGAGAACCGCTGCGGCGTGTACGCGGGCGACGCCTACATCGGCGACTGGGCCGGCACGCTCGACGCCGTGGCCGCGCTGAAGCCGCGCGTGCTGGTGCCTGGCCGCGGCGCGGTGCTGCAGGACGAGGCCGCCTGCGCCGAGGCCATCAGCCTCACCAAGGC
>DATCRO010000053.1:0-12902 GCA_036569025.1 Burkholderiaceae bacterium | reverse complement strand
GTGGCCGCCATCAAGCAGGGCAACCCGCTGGACAAGTCGACCATGATCGGCGCGCAGGCATCCAGCGAGCAGCTCGAGAAGATCCTGAGCTACCTCGACCTGGGCAAGCAGGAAGGCGCCAAGTGCCTGATCGGCGGCGAGCGCAACCGGCTGGGCGAGGACCTGGAGGGCGGCTTCTACGTCAAGCCCACCGTCTTCGCGGGCCACAACAAGATGCGCATCTTCCAGGAGGAGATCTTCGGCCCCGTGGTGTCGGTGACAAGGTTCAAGGACGAGGAAGAGGCGCTGGCCATCGCCAACGACACGCTGTACGGGCTGGGCGCCGGTGTCTGGTCGCGCGACATGAACACCGCCTTCCGCATGGGCCGCGGCATCCAGGCCGGCCGCGTGTGGACGAACTGCTACCACGCCTACCCGGCGCATGCGGCGTTCGGCGGCTACAAGCAGTCGGGCATCGGCCGCGAGAACCACAAGATGATGCTCGACCACTACCAGCAGACCAAGAACCTGCTCGTGAGCTACAGCGACAAGGCGCTCGGCTTCTTCTGAGCCGTCCGTTCCCGCCGGCGCTCCCGCCGGAATCGACATCCCGTGGACGAGGCCGTGCGTGGTCCGCGGGATGTCTCCCATCCAAGGCGCGCGCGATGAACCACACCCCGTCGAGTCCTCCGGCCCAGGTCGTCGCGACCGATGCGACGCTGGCGCTGATCCACGAATTGCAGGGTCGCCACGGCCCGCTGATGTTCCACCAGTCCGGCGGCTGCTGCGACGGCAGCGCCCCGATGTGCTTCGCGCAGGGCGACTTCCAGCTGGGCGACAACGACGTCCACCTGGGCGACATCGGCGGCGTGCCGTTCTACATCAGCGAGTCGCAATACGAGTACTGGTGTCACACCCAGCTGATCATCGACGTCGTCCCGGGACGCGGCGGCATGTTCTCTCTGGAAGGCCCGACGGGACGGCGCTTCCTGACCCGCTCCCGCTTCTACGAAGACGCGGAATGGCGTGCGCTCGTCGAGAGCGGAAAGGCCAGAGATGTCATCTGAGCGGCGCTGGTGCGAACGCGTCGCGCCGGCGGCGGATGCCATTGGTCGTCACCTGACGTCAGCCGAGCGGCCGCAAGCGGACGGAACTCCCGTCGACGCGCAGGCCGGCTGTTGCTGCAAAGCGGCTGCGCGATCGCGCAGAGGCTTCGGACCGAAACATGCGAGAGTCCCGATCGGTCCACTCCGCTCAAGGATGGGCGGATAGCCGGCTAGAACAGAGTGCCTTGCCCGCTGGCGTCCGGAACCGCGAACAAGTCCGTCGTGAGCGTCGCGCGAACGCGGTTCAGGTGGTGCCTGGCACAGGCGAGTTCAAAGCGCTTCGCGATCAATTCGGCAAGGAGGCCGGTGCCTTTCATGCGCGTGCGGAAGTCCGAGTCGTAGTCCTTCCCTCCGCGCATCTGGTTGACCAGGCTCATCACATGTCCGGCGCGGAGCGGAAAGTGCGTCTCGAGCCATTCGACGAACAGGTCGCGGACCTCGAGTGGAAGCCTGAGCAACACGTAGTGGGCCGAATCGGCGCCGGCCTCGGCTGCACGCTCGATGACTTGTTCCAGATGCGCGTCCGTCAACGCGGGAACAATGGGCGCCACGATCACTGACGTCGGGATGCCGGCGCGAGTGAGTTTCTCGATCGCCTGGAACCGCCGGGCAGGGGTGTTCGCCCTGGGTTCCATCGCGCGTGCGATCTCCGCGTCGGTCGTGCAGATCGACATGGCGACGCGTGCGAGGCCGTTGGCGGCCATGGGGCCGAGAATGTCGATGTCGCGCACGACCATCGCTGATTTCGTGGTGATGGCGACCGGGTGATTGAACTCCGACAGGACCTCGAGGACGCTGCGCGTGATCCGAGTGTCCCTTTCGATGGGCTGGTAAGGGTCCGTGTTGGCCCCGAGGGCGATGAGTTCCGGCGTATAGGAACGGGAAGACAGTTCCTTGCGGAGGAGGGCGGCTGCGTTCGCCTTGGCCGTGAGCTTGGTCTCGAAATCGAGGCCCGGCGACAGGCCCAGGTACGCATGGGTCGGACGCGCGTAGCAGTAGACACATCCGTGCTCGCAGCCCAGGTAAGGATTGATCGAGCGATCGAACCCGATGTCCGGCGAGTCGTTCCTGCTGATGATCGACCTGGCTTGAACGAATGTCGTCTCGGTGCGAATGGAAGTCTCTGGAAGTTCTCCACGGATCGACTCGAGATAGGCGAGATCCACCTCGCGGCCGGCGGCCATGAAGCGCGATTCCCTGTTCGACAGGGCGCCCCGTCCCCGGGCCGGAACAATCTCGATGTAGCGCTTGGTCTCGGAAGATCGCATCGGCTCAGTCTATACTGTATAAACATACAGTCAAGGTCGCGCGTGCCTGCCCCCGGAATGTCGTCCATGGGCCCGCCGCGGCTTGCGTGGAGAAAGGCCTGTCTTGAATCAATCCTGCGAAGTCCGGCCCGCGGCCGTCGTGCGCCGCCCCTGGCCGTTCTATGCGGCGCTGCCAGACGCGTCCGCGCCTTCTGCGCCCGGTGCGGAGACGCCGGCGTCCGGGGCGTCCGGGGTGCCTGGTGCGCCAACGTCGCCGGGGGAGTCCTTGTCGCGCGCCCGCAGCACCAGGCCGCCGGATTGCCGTCCGTTGTCGGCCGCCAGCGGGGCCACGGCGGCGCTGCCGCCATAGCGCTTCCTCAGCTCGTCGGCCATGCCCGCCAGGTCGGCGGCGTCCGCGATCTTGTCGGCGTGGCGCGCCAGCACCATGCGCGCCATGTCGATCAACTTGGCGTTCATCGTGCGCGCGCCGGCGCTGAGCAGCGATTTCGCGGCCACGCGCGGCTCGCCGGCCAGGCTGTGCGAGACGGCCTGCTCGGCCAGCGCGGTGATGGCGTTGTGCTGCTCGCGGATGCGGTTGGCGAACGGCTCGTGCGCCTGGCCCGCGCGCGCCAGCAGCTCCGACAGGCTGCGCGTCGTGCAGAAGCGCAGCGCCAGCGTGTCGATCCAGCCTTCGGCGGCGTCCAGCTGCAGCTCCGCGGCCGTGAGGTACGACAGCATCGCCACCATGTTGGACGCGGCTTCGAAGTCGAAGTCGCCTTGCGTGATGTCCTGCGCCATGGCGCGGATGTCGGCCACCACCTGGGCCACCTGGCGCTGCAGCATCAGGCTGAAGATGGTGATGACGCCCATGAAGCGCTGCAGGCGCACGCTCTTTGCCGCCTTCTCGAGCGCGTGCTTCATGTTGTCCGCGCAGCGCTGCAGGCCCTTGGAATCGCGCGCGGTGAATCGGGTGACGGCCAGCAGCACGATGGTCTGGAAGTCGAACATCTTCGAGCTGATGCCCATCAGCGTCGCGCGTTCGAGCGCCTTGGTCGCCTCGTCGTTCTCGCCGAGGTAGAACGCCAGCATGCCTTGCCGCTGCAGGCGGCTGATCGAGCCCGGCGTGAGCTGCGTGGCCGTGCGGTACGTGGCCAGCGCCTCGGCGAACTGGCCCTGGTCGACCTGCACGCGGCCCATCACGTCGTAGGCGTCGGCGAAGCCGGGCTGGTCGGCGATCAGGCTCTCGAGGGTGCGGCGACCGGCCGGGGCCGCGCCCGATTCGATCTGCGCCCGCGCCACGCCCAGTCGCGCCCACGGCAGCGCCTGCGTGGCGATGACGGCCTCGTACAGCACGCGTGCCTCGTCGTGCTTGTTCACGCGCAGCAGCAGCTCGGCGCCGATGCGCGCGGCGTACAGCCAGTAGGCGCCCTTGACCTCGAAGCGGCGCACGCACAGCTGCGCGGCGAGGTCGAACTGGCCCTCGTCGATGGCGATGAAGATGTCCTTGAGGATCCTCTTGCGATGGCGCGCCTGCTGGATGCGCTCGGCCAGCGCCGTCGCGGTGTGCGGCTTGAGCAGGTAGCTGTCCAGCGCCGATTCCGCGGCCTCCGCGACGGCGGCGTAGCTCGCCTCCGAGGTCACCATCACGAAGACGGTGGAGAACGGCAGCAACTGCGCGCGGCGCAGGTCGTTGAGCAGGTCCTGGCCGGAGTAGTTGCCGCCGTGGAAGTCCTGCTCGCACAGCACGATGTCGAACTCGCGCGCCTCGAGCTGGCGGCGGGCGTCCTGCACGCGGCCGCACTGCACGATGGTGCCCACGCCGAGGTCGCGCAGCTGCGCGGCCTGGATGCTGCGGGCGGTCGGGTTGGAGTCGATCACCAGCGCCTTGCAGTTGACGAGGCCCGAGTCGAAGCCACCCGCACCGGCGCCCAGGGCGGCCGGCAGGCCTGGTTTCATCTCCGACTGCACACTCTTCATGACGCGAACACCCTCGCCCGGACGGGCGGATGCACGTCCGTCCATGGGGTATCGGCCGGGTGTCGGGAGAACTTGATGGGGCGCGCCGCGGGACAAACCCGGACGAAGAAAAGCCGCCTCGAGGGGCGGCTTTCGATTTGCGCGTTTCGCGCGTCGGCTGGCTTACTTGAACAGGTCCTTGACCCGGTCCGTCCAGCTCTTGGAATTGGGCGAATGCTTGTCGCCGCCCTTGCGCAGGGACTCGTCGAGCTCCTTGAGCAGCTTGCGCTGGTGCTCGGTGAGCTTGATCGGCGTCTCGATGGTGACGTGGCAGTACAGGTCGCCGGGGTAGCTCGAGCGGATGCCCTTGATGCCCTTGCCGCGCAGGCGGAAGGTCTTGCCGTGCTGCGTGCCTTCGGGCAGCTCGATCTCGACCTTGCCGGTGAGCGTGGGAACCTCGATCGTGCCGCCGAGCGCGGCCTGCGTCATGGGCACCGGCACCGTGCAGTGCAGGTCGTCGCCGTCGCGCTCGAAGATGTCGTGCTGCTTGATGCGGATCTCGATGTACAGATCGCCCGGCGGGCCGCCGTTGGGGCCCGGCTCGCCGTTGCCCGACGAGCGGATGCGCATGCCTTCGTTGATGCCCGCCGGGATCTTGACTTCCAGCGTCTTGGTCTTCTTGATGCGGCCCTGGCCCGAGCAGGTGGGGCAGGGCTCGGGAATGATCTTGCCCGTGCCGTGGCAGTTGGGGCAGGTCTGCTGGATCGAGAAGAAGCCCTGGCGCATGTGCACCGTGCCCTGGCCCGAGCAGGTGGGGCAGGTCTTGGGCGAGGTGCCGGGCTTGGCGCCCGAGCCCTTGCAGGTCTCGCAGTTCTCCCAGCTGGGCACGCGGATCTGCGTGTCCTTGCCGGCCGCGGCCTCCTCCAGCGTGATCTCCATCGCGTAGCTGAGGTCGTTGCCGCGGTAGACCTGCTTGCCGCCACCGCCGCCCGGGCGACGGCCGCCGCCGAAGATGTCGCCGAAGATGTCGCCGAACGCCTCGGCAAAGCCGCCGAAGCCCTCGCCGGCGCCGTGGCCCATGTTCGGGTCCACGCCCGCATGGCCGTACTGGTCGTAGGCGGCCTTCTTCTGCGGGTCGGAGAGCATCTCGTAGGCCTCCTTGGCCTCCTTGAACTTCTCCTCGGCCGCCTTGGCGCCGTCACCCTGGTTGCGGTCCGGGTGGTGCTTCATCGCGAGCTTGCGATAGGCCTTCTTGATGTCGTCGTCCGACGCACCCTTCGTCAAGCCAAGGACTTCGTAGTAATCGCGTTTGCTCATGGGGCAATTGTCTCTTCAGCGCGCCGGGAATCCGCGCAGGGGCAGCGCCGGATGCGTGCAGGATCGCATCCGGATCGCGTCTGTCTATCAGCGAGAAAGGCCGGCGGCCCGCGGGACCGTCGAGTCCCCGCAAGTCACCGGCCGGAGCCAGGCGCGACGCCTCAGCTCTTCTTGACTTCCTTGAAGTCGGCGTCGACCACGTTGTCGTCGGCCGCGTGCGCCGCCTGCGGTTCGGCCTGCGCCTGGGCGCCGCCGCCCGCCGCCGCGCCCGCTGCCGCCTGGGCGGCCTGCTGGTCGGCGTAGACCTTCTCGCCCAGCTTCTGGCTGGCGGTCATCAGGGCTTCCGTCTTGGCTTCGATCGCGGCCTTGTCGTCGCCCTTGATGGCTTCCTCGACGTCCTTCAGCGCGGTCTCGATGGCTTGCTTCTCGGAGGCTTCGAGCTTGTCGCCGTGCTCGCCCAGGCTCTTGCGCACCGAGTGCACCATGGCGTCGCCCTGGTTGCGCGCCGACACGAGCTCGACCTTCTTGGCGTCCTCGGCGGCGTTGATTTCCGCGTCGCGCACCATCTTCTGGATCTCGTCCTCGCTCAGGCCCGAGTTCGCCTTGATGGTGATCTTGTTTTCCTTGCCGGTGGCCTTGTCCTTGGCGCCCACGTGCAGGATGCCGTTGGCGTCGATGTCGAACGTGACCTCGATCTGCGGCGTGCCGCGGGGCGCCGGCGGGATGCCCTCGAGGTTGAACTCGCCCAGGCTCTTGTTGCCCGAGGCCAGCTCGCGCTCGCCCTGGTAGACCTTGATCGTGACGGCCGGCTGGTTGTCGTCGGCGGTCGAGAACACCTGGCTGAACTTGGTCGGGATCGTGGTGTTCTTCTTGATCATCTTGGTCATCACGCCGCCGAGCGTCTCGATGCCGAGCGACAGCGGGGTGACGTCCAGCAGCAGCACGTCCTTGCGGTCGCCCGAGAGCACCTGGCCCTGGATGGCGGCGCCGACGGCCACGGCCTCGTCCGGGTTGACGTCCTTGCGCGGATCCTTGCCGAAGAACTCCTTGACCTTGTCCTGCACCTTGGGCATGCGGGTCATGCCGCCGACCAGGATGACGTCGTTGATGTCGCCCGTCTTCACGCCGGCGTCGTTGATGGCGGTGCGGCACGGCGCGATCGTGCGCTCGATCAGATCCTCCACCAGCGACTCGAGCTTGGCGCGCGTCAGCTTGATGTTCAGGTGCTTCGGGCCCGAGGCGTCGGCCGTGATGTAGGGCAGGTTGACGTCGGTCTGCGTCTGGTTCGACAGCTCGATCTTGGCCTTCTCCGCGGCTTCCTTCAGGCGCTGCAGCGCCAGCACGTCCTTGGTCAGGTCGACGCCCTGTTCCTTCTTGAACTCCGAGACGATGAAGTCGATGATGCGCTGGTCGAAGTCCTCGCCGCCCAGGAAGGTGTCGCCGTTGGTGGACAGCACCTCGAACTGCATCTCGCCGTCGACATCGGCGATCTCGATGATCGAGATGTCGAACGTGCCGCCGCCCAGGTCGTACACCGCGATCTTGCGGTCGCCCTTGCCCTGCTTGTCCAGGCCGAAGGCGAGCGCCGCGGCGGTCGGCTCGTTGATGATGCGCTTGACGTCCAGGCCCGCGATGCGGCCGGCGTCCTTGGTGGCCTGGCGCTGGCTGTCATTGAAGTAGGCCGGCACCGTGATGACGGCTTCGGTCACTTCCTCGCCGAGGTAATCCTCGGCCGTCTTCTTCATCTTGCGCAGCACTTCGGCGCTGACCTGCTGCGGCGCGAGCTTCTTGCCGCGCACCTCGACCCACGCGTCGCCGTTGTCGGCCGCGGTGATCTTGTAGGGCATCAGGTCGATGTCCTTCTGGACTTCCTTCTCGGTGAACTTGCGACCGATCAGGCGCTTGACCGCGTACAGGGTGTTCTTCGGATTGGTGACGGCCTGGCGCTTGGCGGACGCGCCGACCAGCACCTCGCCGTCTTCCTGGTAGGCGATGATGGACGGCGTCGTGCGGGCGCCTTCCGAGTTCTCGATCACCTTGGTCGAGTTGCCTTCCATGATGGACACGCACGAGTTCGTGGTGCCCAGGTCAATGCCGATGATTCGTCCCATGTCGGTTTCTCCTGCGATGCGGTTGAAGCTGAAATTCGTGTTGTTTTCGAGATGCGGCTGAGGCGGTCTTATTCAAGGGCGAAATGCGCGTTCAAGGGCGTTTCGAGCTCGAAAGGGACATCGCGGGCCGCGCCGGGCGTCACTTGGGCGCCGAGACGGTGACCAGCGCCGGACGCAGCACGCGGTCGGCGATCAGGTAGCCCTTCTGCAGCACCGTCACGACCGTGTTGGCTTCCTGCTCGGCCGGCACCATCGAGATGGCCTGGTGCTGGTGCGGGTCGAACTTAGTGCCCGCGGGCGGGTTGATCTGCGCGACCTTGTTGCGCTCCAGCGCGGCCGACAGCTGGCGCAGCGTGGCGTGCACGCCCTCGAGCACCTGCTCGACCGCGGCGCCGGGGGTGGCGATGGCCGCCTCCAGGCTGTCCTTGACGGGCAGCAGGCTGTCGGCGAAGCCCTCGACGGCGAACTTGCGCGCCTTGGCCACTTCCTCGTCGGCGCGGCGCCGGGCATTCTGCGCCTCGGCCTGCGCGCGCAGACTGGCGTCGGTCAGTTCGGCCACCTTGGCTTCGAGTTCGGCGATGCGCGCGGCGTCGCCGCCAAGGCCGATGTCGAGGTGGGCGGCGCCGTCGTCCGCCGGCGGTTGCTGCTGGCTTGGGGGGGTCTGGTCTTCCGTATTCATGTTGTCGTCAGGGTTTTACGGTCGCGTTGCGCGGTGACATGGAGACGGCTTCCAGGGTTTCAAGAGGCCGTTCGAAACTTTTTTTGCCGCGGACACCGGCCGGGCGGCGTCGCAGCTACCGGTCGTCGTCGACCGAGGCGCTCCAGCGCTGCCAGTCGACGAGGTCGCGGCGGTCGCGCTTGGTCGGGCGTCCGGTTTCCTGCGCATGCGCTGGTTCGACGCCGAACTTGCGCGCCTCCGCGGCCTGCTGCGCGGCCCGGATGCTGGCTTCGGTCTCCTGGTACAGCGTGCGGGCCACCGTCGCCGGCCCCCGCATCGCGCCCAGGCCCAGGACCAGCAATTCACGGACCGTGCCGGGCTGGCGGATCTCGATGCGGTCGTTGACCCGCACCGACCGCGCCGGCTTGGCGGCCTGGCCGTTGACCTGCACGCGGCCCTTCTCGACTTCCTCGGCGGCCAGGCCGCGCGTCTTGTAGAAGCGCGCGACCCAGAGCCACTTGTCGAGCCGCATGTCGGCGGCGGCGGCAGGGGCTTCGGAAGGGGCGGTATGGCGGGACATCGGCTATTCGGAAGCGCCGCTTGCGATCGCGCGGGCGCGGCGTTGCTGGAGGGCTTCCGTCGACATGGGGGTGGTGTCCCATCCCTGCAAGTGGCGCAGCGCCACGCCGGCCATCGCCTTCATGCCCTCGGGGCTGTTGTTCAGGCAGGGGATGTAGTGGAAGGTCTTGCCGCCGGCGGCCAGGAAGGCCGCCTTGGCCTCGATCGCGATCTCCTCCAGCGTCTCGAGACAGTCGGCCGCGAAACCGGGGCAGATCACGTCCACGCCCTCGGCGCCTGCCTTGGCGAGCGCGCGCAGCGTCGGCTCGGTGTAGGGCTGCAGCCATTCGGCGCGGCCGAAGCGGCTCTGGAAGGTGACGCGCCAGGCGTCGTCGTCCAGCTGGAGCTTCTCGGCCAGCAGGCGCGCCGTCTTCAGGCATTCGCAGTGGTACGGGTCGCCCAGCTGCAGCGTGCGCGCGGGCATGCCGTGGAAGCTCATCACCAGCTTGCGGCCGCGGCCCTCGCGCTGCCAGTGCTTGCGCACCTGGGCGGCGAGCGCCTCGATGTAGCCGGGGTCGTCGTGGTAGTGGTTGACGAAGCGCAGCTCGGGCAGGCGGCGCGTGCCCCGCATCCACGCGCCGACGTCGTCGAGCGCGCTGGCCGTGGTGGCGGCCGAATACTGCGGATAGGCCGGCAGCACGAGGATGCGCGTGCAGCCGGCGGCGCACAGCGCGTCGAGCTCGGCGGCGATCGCCGGCTGGCCGTAGCGCATCGCCCAGCGCACCTCGACCAGCGCGCCGCGCTCGCCGACGTAGCTGCGCAGCATGTTGGCCTGGCGCGCGGTCCATACCGCCAGCGGCGAGCCTTCGCGCAGCCAGATCTTGCGGTACTTGGCGGCCGAGCTGCGCGGCCGCACGCGCAGGATGACGGCGTGCAGGATCAGCCACCAGAGCGCGCGCGGGATCTCCACCACGCGCGGGTCGGACAGGAATTGCGCGAGGTAGCGGCGCAGGGCCGGCGTGGTCGGCGCCTCGGGCGTGCCGAGGTTGACGAGCAGGACGCCGACCTTGTCGCCGCCGTCGTGCGCGTGCGCGCGCGGAGCGGCGCTCATCTGCGCGAGGGCGGCGCGATGATGGGCGACAGGAGGTCGTACTCGTCGTCGCGCCGCAGCGGCGCGTGCAGGACCTCGAACTGCATCGCGGCGACGCCGGGATCCTCCGGCGAGCCGCTCAGGCCCACTTCGCCGCTGCCATGCAGCGTGCAGCTGCCGCGGCGCAGGCTCAGCACCTCGTCCTCGCTGGTGAAGCGCACGAAGGTGCCGTTGATGCTGAGGTCGGACAGCTGCAGCGTGGCGCCGATCAGGTCGATGCGGCAGTGCGAGCGCGAGACGCGCGCATCGTCCACCTGCATGTCCGAAGCCGCGGCGCGGCCGATGACCACGGGCATGTCGGTGGCCGTGAAGCGGCGCACCTTGTTGCCCCAGGTGAGGATGACGGCATCGGGGCCGGCCATGCCCAGCAGCGGGCCGCCGCCCACGAGCGTCGGGGCCGTGTCCATGCCGCGGCGCGAAAGCAGGTGCACCTCGACGGGCTCGACGCGCCCGCGCAGGCGCACGAGGTCGAGGCTGCGGAACATGTCGCGCGAGTCCAGGGGCAGGGCGCGCAGCACGTCGGCGGTGACCAGCGTCTCGTTGTCGCCGGCGTGGTCGAGCAGGCGCGCCGCCACGTTGACGGCGTCGCCGAAGTAGTCGCCGCTGACCTCCACCGTCTCGCCCAGCGCGATGCAGACCTGCAACTGGAGACGCGCCTCCGTGAAGCCGGTCAGCGCGTCGCGCCGCCGCATCACGATGTCGATCTCCTCGTGCATCTGGTCGGCCGCCTCGACGGCCTGCGCGGCCGTCGGGAACACGGCCATCAGGCCGTCGCCGAGCGTCTTGACGACGACGCCGCCGGTGGCGGGCACGCGCCGCGAGATCGCGTCCACCGTCTCGGTGACGATCTGGGACGCGTCGGTGTTGCCGAGCAACTCGTACAGCGCGGTGCTGCCGCGAAGATCGGCGAAGACGACGGCACGACGCTGGATGGCTGACATGCGGGCCTAGCTCCTATCTCAGGCCGGCGCCCGGCCGCCCGAAGCGGCCTGAGCGCCCCTCGGGGGCCGGGAGTGAAACGACCTGGGGGCAGTCATTTCCCAGGCCGGCGCCCGGCCGCCCGAAGCGGCCTGAGCGCCCCTCGGGGGCCGGGAGTGAAACGACCTGGGGGCAGTCATCTCTTCAGAGGTTGTCCAGGTAGGTCCGCAGCTTGTCCGAGCGGCTCGGGTGCTTGAGCTTGCGGATCGCCTTGGCTTCGATCTGGCGGATGCGTTCGCGCGTGACGTCGAACTGCTTGCCCACTTCCTCGAGCGTGTGGTCGGTGGACATCTCGATGCCGAAGCGCATGCGCAGCACCTTGGCCTCGCGCGGCGTCAGGCTGTCGAGGATGTCCTTGACCACGTCGCGCAGGCCGGCGTGCATCGCGGCTTCCACCGGCGCGAGGTTGTTGGTGTCCTCGATGAAGTCGCCCAGGTGGGAGTCGTCGTCGTCGCCGATCGGCGTCTCCATGGAGATCGGCTCCTTGGCGATCTTCATGATCTTGCGGATCTTGTCCTCGGGCATCTCCATCTTCTCGGCCAGCGTGGGCGCGTCCGGCTCGAAGCCGAACTCCTGCAGGTGCTGGCGCGAGATGCGGTTCATCTTGTTGATCGTCTCGATCATGTGCACCGGGATGCGGATCGTGCGGGCCTGGTCGGCGATCGAGCGCGTGATGGCCTGGCGGATCCACCACGTGGCGTACGTGGAGAACTTGTAGCCGCGGCGATATTCGAACTTGTCCACCGCCTTCATCAGGCCGATGTTGCCTTCCTGGATCAGGTCGAGGAACTGCAGGCCGCGGTTGGTGTACTTCTTGGCGATGGAGATCACGAGGCGCAGATTGGCCTCGATCATCTCCTTCTTGGCGTCGCGCGAGGCCTTCTCGCCCTCGTTCATCTTGCGGTTGATGTCCTTCAGGTGCTCGATGGGCACCACGGCGCGCGCCTGCAGGTCGATCAGCTTCTGCTGCAGTTCCTGGATGGCCGGCAGGTTGCGGCTCATCACCACGCTGTACGCGCGGTTGCCGGCGATCTCCTTCTCGGCCCAGTGCAGGTTGAGCGAGTTCGCCGGGAACGTCTTGATGAAGTGCTCCTGCGGCATGCCGCACTTGTCGACGACGATCTTGCGGATCTCGCGCTCGTAGCGGCGCACGTCGTCCACCTGGCCGCGCAGGATCGAGCACAGGCGCTCGATGGTCTTGACCGTGAAGCGGATCTTCATCAGGTCGCCCGTCAGGGCCTCCTGGGCCTTGTCGTACGACGGCGAGCGGTAGCCGTCCTTCTCGAAGGCCTTGCGCATCTTGTCGAAGTGCGCGCTGAGCTCGCCGAACTTGGTCAGGGCCTGGGCCTTGAGTTCCTCGAGCTTCTTGGTCAGCGCCTTGGAGCCGCCGGCGCCGTCGTCGTCGTCTTCCTCGTCGAACTCGTCGAAGTCTTCCTCGGCGACGTAGTCGTCCGCCTCGTCGTTCGAGACGAAGCCGTCGACGGCTTCGGAGATCTGCATCTCGCCCTTGCCGATGCGCTCGGCCACCAGCAGGATCTCGGCGATCGTCGTGGGCGACGCGGAGATCGCCTGCATCATGGCCTGCAGGCCGCCTTCGATGCGCTTGGCGATCTCGATCTCGCCTTCGCGCGTGAGCAGCTCGACCGAGCCCATCTCGCGCATGTACATGCGCACGGGGTCGGTGGTGCGGCCGAATTCGGAGTCGACGGTCGACAGCGCGGCCTCGGCCGCTTCTTCCGCTTCCTCTTCCGTCGCGCCGGACTGGGTCTGGCCCGAGATCAGCAGCGTGGCGGCGTCGGGCGCCTGCTCGTAGACGGCGATGCCCATGTCGTTGAGCATCGA
>DATCRO010000052.1:0-2175 GCA_036569025.1 Burkholderiaceae bacterium | reverse complement strand
CCCACGGGCTGGACGTGATCGACCTGCGGGCCGTCTGCGACCTGCCGCAGGACTACGCCAACCCGATCGAGCCGTCCGTCGTCGGCGGCGCGAAGATCGCCCGCGCGGTCGTGCGCGTCGTGGCGGATGGCACGGCGCGGCCGGCGGCACGCATCTTCGCCTGAGCTGCGTGCCCCGCGGCGTCCTCATGGCGCGCGTGCCACGCTCGGCCGTCGAAGGGGTCTGGCCTTTCCTCGAATCGCGCCGGAATGCCGTCGAAGCGCTGGCGCCGGCCGCGATTCGAGGACAGGCCCGACCCCGCTTCGCTGACGTTCGGGGTCAGGCCTGTCCACTCTGCGCGGAGGGCCTCGTCGCGCTGGTCGGCGTTGATTGCGCGGAGCGCGGAAAGGCCAGACCCCTCGAGGCATCCCCATGCCGAAACGACAAAGCCGCCCGGAGGCGGCTGTTCGCATCGGAAGCGGGACGCTCAGGCGGCCGCTTCGATCAGCCCCATGTCGGACGCGCTCATGAGCCCCTCGATGTCCATCAGGATCAGCATGCGCTCGCCGACGTTGGCGATGCCCGTGATGAAGGACATGTCGACGCCGGAGTTCATCAGCGGGGCCGGCTTGATCATGTCGCCGCCCAGTTCGCAGACGTCCGACACGGAGTCGACGACGGCGCCGATCACGCGACCCTTGACGTTCAGGACGATGACGACCGTGAACGCGTTGAATTCGGCGGTGCAGCCCAGCTTCAGGCGCAGGTCGACGATCGGCACGATCACGCCGCGCAGGTTGACGACGCCGCGCAGGAACTCGGGCGTGTTGGCGATGCGGGTCGGCTGCTCGTAGGATCGGATCTCCTGCACGCGCAGGATGTCGATGCCGTACTCCTCGCCGCCCAGGCGGAAGGTCAGGAATTCGCCCTTGGTGCCGGCGACTTGGCCGTGGCGCGCTGCGTCGTTGCGCGCGATGTGGGTGGCTTCCTTGGTCATGTCCATGGCGGATCCTTGCGGGTTTCTTGAAGTCGGTGGGGAGGCGGAGGGCTTCTTGTTTCCGTTATCGGCCACGGCCGCGCGGAATGAAGTGACTTTTTGCGCCGTTTCCGGGGCGCGCCGGTGGGATCGGGCGAAAAAAAGGGCGCCGTGACGCGCCCTCTCCGTTCAGTGCGGGATCAGAACGATTCCCAGTCGTCGCTGGCGCCGGAGGCGGCGTGCGGGGCGACGGGAGCCGGGACGACGGCGGGGGCGGCGGCGACCGGCGCCGGCGCGGCCTTGGGCGCGACCGGCTTGGCGGCGGCGACGGGCCTGGCGGCCGGTGCGGCGGCCTTGGCGATCGCCTTGGTGGCGGCGGCCTGGTGTCGGGGCGCGGCCGCAAAGCCGATGTCCATGCCGCTCTCGAGGCGGTAGGTGGCCACGACCGTGGTCATGCGGTGCGCCTGTTCCTTCAGGCTCTCGGCGGCGGCGGCGGATTCCTCCACCAGCGCGGCGTTCTGCTGCGTCATCTGGTCGAGCCGCGTGACGGCCTCGTTGACCTGGCCGATGCCCTGCGACTGCTCGAGGGCGGCGGCGCTGATCTCGCCGATGATGTCGGTCACGCGCTGCACGCTCGCGACGATCTCGTCCATCGTGGAGCCGGCGTCCTGCACCAGCTTCGAACCGGTCTCGACCTTGTCGACCGAGGTGCCGATCAGGCTCTTGATTTCCTTGGCGGCCTCGGCCGAGCGCTGCGCCAGCGAGCGCACCTCGCCGGCCACGACCGCGAAGCCGCGGCCCTGTTCGCCGGCGCGCGCCGCTTCGACGGCCGCGTTCAGCGCGAGGATGTTGGTCTGGAAGGCGATGCCGTCGATCGTGCCGATGATGTCGGCGATCTTCTTCGAGCTGGCGTTGATCTCGTCCATGGTCGAGACGACCTGGGCCACGACTTCGCCGCCGCGGCTGGCGACCGACGAGGCGGAGCTCGCGAGCTGGTTGGCCTGCGAGGCGGCCTCGGCGCTCTGGCGCACGTTGGCGGTCAGCTGCGACAGCGAGCTGGCCGTCTGCTGCAGGTTGCTGGCGGTCTGCTCGGTGCGCTGGCTGAGGTCGAGGTTGCCGGTGGCGATCTCGGTGCTCGCGGTGCCTATGCTGTCGACCGAGTTGCGGACCGTGCCAATCGTCGTGGCCAGGCGCTCGCGCATGCTCTCGGTGTCCTGGAT
>DATCRO010000051.1:0-5568 GCA_036569025.1 Burkholderiaceae bacterium | reverse complement strand
CGGCCCGGCGAAGCCGGATCCGTCGCTCCCTCGAATCTCGATGGCGACATTCGAGCGGCAGCGCCGGCGGCGTCGAAGCGCTGACGCGGCAGCGGGCAAGCGCTCCGGAGGTATACCTGATGCCGTATCTCGCTCCGGGCAACTCGCGTGTTGCAGTGCGCCATCGCCGCGCCGCGTTGACGTCACCTTAACGCCGCATTCGCGCGAGCTTTCTTGCGTATCGCCGGCGCGAGCGATCGATCGAAAATCGATCGAGAAAATTTACGCGCGGGCGATTGACCGGCGCGGTGGCGAGCGTTAGCGTTGGGTCTCCCCTTCCCGCCCGGAGGTCTGCCGTGACAACACGATTGCAGGAACTCGACGAGATCGAGGCGAGCGTCTGGAGCGAGCTCGAACGATGCGTGGCGGCGCGGCCGCGCAGCGAGCGCGGCGAGGATGCCCAGGAGGCGCCGCACGAGTGGCGCGTCGCCGTGCTGGCCACCGTCGACGACGGCCAGGCCGACGCCCGCAGCCTGGTGCTGCGCGAGGTGGACGCGGCCGAGCGGCGGCTGATCTTCTACACCGACGCGCGCTCGCCCAAGGTGCGCCAGATCGAGAAGTCGCGGCAGGGCATGCTGATCTTCTACAGCCGCGAGCTCGGCTGGCAACTGCGGATGCAGGTGCGGCTCAACGTGGAGACGACCGGCCTGGCCGTGTCCTCGCGCTGGGCCAAGCTGCAGACGTCCGCCGGCGCACGCGACTACCTGTCCGTCGCCGCCCCGGGCCGTCCGCTCGACGCGCCGCTGTCGGAACTGGGCGTGCGCGGCCACTTCGCGATGATCGAGGCCATGGCCGAGACGGTGGACTGGCTCGAGGTGCATCCGCGCGGGCATCGCCGCGCGGTGCTGGGCGGCGACCGGTCGCATTGGGTGCAGCCCTGACGGGTGGCGGCGGCGCTGGCGCGTTGGCGAGCGCCGCGGGTTTCGCCAACAGCGCCGATCGACGCACTTCCGGGCCCGCCCGGCGACTCGCGCTGCACCGCTTGCCGCACCTCGTCGCCACCGTGGACTCCGCGACTGCGCGCGGAATGACGGCGCGGCTCGCGGACACGCCAGTCAAGTCGTCATCCTGCGCGTAGTCGCAGGATCCACGGTGGCGCCGGGGTGAACGGCGTGGCTCTCATCCCCAGGACGGATACGCCCCGTTACGCGATCCGCGTCGCGCGAAAGGGCATGATCCGGGCATGCGATTTCCGGATCCCGATCGACTCAGGCTGGCCGCGCCGGCGGCCTTCCTCGCCGCCCTGCTCGCAGGCTGCGCCACCCACGCCCCCGCGCCCGCACCGGCGCCCGAACCACGCCGGGTCGAGCAGCCGACCGACACCGGCCTGCCCGCGGGCGCAGCACGCGCGCTGGCCCAGCGCTTCCCTGCCCTGCATCCGGTCGGCCACAGTGCGGGCCACCTGCAGGTGGACGATGCCGACGACCTGGCCGTCGTCCTCGCGCCGCCGGGCCAGTCCAGCGAGCCCATCGTCGCCGTGCTGGTGACGGGCGCCGCCGGCGAGTACCGCATCGCCACGGCCAGCAAGCCGGTCGCGCCCGGCTGCGACACCTGCACCACGACCATAGACATCGCCCACAAGCTGCTGTCCGTCCACGTGATGCGGCCGTCCGACCCGGACTTCGAGCGCGTCACCTGGCAGTTCGGCTACACCGACGACGCGCTGCGCCTGGTCAACGTCACGGCCGCGCAGCCCGCGGGCGACGACCCGATCGCGCACGGCTACGCGATCTCGACGAACCTGCTCACCGGCGCCAAGGTCGACACGCTCGACCCGACGCAGGCCGATCCGTCGCGGCGGCGCGAGCTCAAGTCCAGCGTGCCGCTGCGCCGCGGCATCGCCTTCGACGCGTTCGACTTCACGCCGCAGGCCCTCGGCCCCGAACTGCGGCGCCTGCCGGCGTCGGCCTTCGAGCCCCAGGACGCGCTGCCGGCCTCGGCCGTCGCGCTGCTGCGCAAGAGCTTCCCCGGCGCGACCGTGACGGGCCGCAGCACCGGCCCGCTGCGGCCGGACGGCCCGCGCGACCTGGCCGTCGTGCTCGACCCCGCCGGCAACGGCGACGCCGACACGACGCTGGCGCTGCTGCTCGCGCAGCCCGACGGCGGCTTCCGTCTCGGCGCCACCAGCGGCCCGCTGACGCGCAACTGCCGCGGCTGCGACGTGCAGGTGCAGATCGCGCACCACGCGCTGGTCGTGCAGACGGCGAGCGTCGACGGCGGCACCACGCGCATCGTCGGCTGGCAGTTCATGGCCGTGCCCAAGGACAAGGCCGGCGCGCTGCGCCTGGTCGGCGTGCGCACCGTGCTGGCCAGCCGCAGCGGCGCCGACAGCCACCGCTACGTCAACACCGCCAACCTGCTCACCGGCGACAAGCTCGACGTCGTCGAGGACGTGGTGCGCGGCCACCGCAAGCGCGCCGAGCATCCGAGCAAGGTGGCCGTCCGACCGCCGATCCCGTTCGCGGGCTTCGCGTTCGACGCGAGCAAGCTCGACGCCGAGACGCGGCGCGACTTCACCCCCTGATCCAGGGCCGGGCTGGGCATGACGCCTGCCCGGCCGCGCCCATGCCGGATCTCCGACCCTCGCGCTGGCCCGCGCGCGCCCTCTCCACGCTGGCCCTGACGGCAATTCTTGCCGGCTGCACGACGCCGCCGGCGCCCGTCGCCCAGGCCCCCAAGCCCGTCCACCAGATCCCCGCCGGCGCCAGGCAGGCGTTGGCGCAGCGTTTCCCGGGCCGCCGCATCGTCGCCGACAGCCACGGCCCGCTGCTGGCCGCCGATGTCGACGCCGTCGCCGTCGTGCTGGACGGCGACGCGCCAGGGGCGTTCGTGGTCGCGGTGCTGGCCCCGCCCGCGGCCGCCGGCGCCGACTGGCGCGTGATCGGAACGTCCCGGCCCATCGTGCCCGGCTGCGCCAAGTGCAGCGTCAGCGCCGACCTGGCGCCGCACGGCCTGTACGTGCGCGTGATCCGCGCCGAGGGCGCCGGCTTCGAGAACTTCACCTACCAGTTCGCCGGCACCGAGGGCGGCGATCCGCTGCGCCTGGTGGGCGTGACCGCGTACATCCCGTCGCGCGCCGACGACCCGTCGTCGCACAGCTTCTCGGCCAGCGTCGACCTGCTCACGGGCCAGCGCACCGACATCGTCGAGGAGTCCGGCAGCGACGGCGCCACCACGCACCGCGAGCGCCAGGGCAGCGTGCCGCTGCGCGCGCCCATTGCGTTCGACGACTTCGCGTTCACCGCCGAGGCGCTCGACGCCGAGACGCGCCGCAGCCCGCCCGTCGCCTTCGACCCCGCCGGCACGCTGCCCGCGGCGGCGGTCGACGCGCTGCGCGAGCGCTTCCCGCGCATGACGGTGCAGTCGCAATCGAGCGGCGCGCTGCGCGGCGAGGGCCGCGACATCGTGGCCGTGCTCGTTCCCGCCGACCGCGCCGCGCGCGCCGGTGCCGCGGCCGACGCCGTCGTCGCGGTCCTCCTTGCGCAGCCCGACGGCAGCCTGCACCTGGCCGACGTGTCGGGTGCGATGGCGCACGCCTGCCCGACCTGCGACGTGCAGGTGCAGGTCGCGCGCCACACGCTCAGCGTCGAGACGACCGAGGTCACGCCCACGGGCAGCGTGTCGACCGACTGGCAGTTCGCGTTCCGCCCGAAGGATGCGCCGCTGCGCCTGGTGGGCCTGCGCACCGAGACGACGGTGCGCGGCGACGACGGCACGGGACGCCGCAGCACGGTGACCAGCACCAACCTGGTCAACGGCGACCGCGTCGAGGTGACGGACAGCCTCGTCAACGGCCGCCGGCGCCGCAACGAGCAGAAGTCGCGGCTGCAGGTGCGCGCGCCCGTGCTGCTGTCGGATTTCGCGTTCGACCCGTCCGTCCTCGGCGACGACATCGCCGCCGGGACGGACGTCGCCAGGCTCAGCGGTTCTTGAATTCCGGCTTGCGCTTCTCGAGGAAGGCGGCCATGCCTTCCTGCTGGTCCTGCGTGCCGAACAGCGAGTGGAACAGGCGGCGCTCGTAGGCGATGCCGTCGGTCAGGCCCGTCTCGAACGAGCGGTTGACCGCGTCCTTGGCGAGCATCACGCTGGGCATGCCCAGGCCGCACAGCTGCTCGGCGACGGCCAGCGCCTCGGTCATCAGCTGGACGGCCGGCACCACGCGCGAGACCAGGCCGGAGCGCTCGGCCTCGGCGGCGTCCATCAGGCGGCCGGTCAGCACCATGTCCATCGCCTTGGCCTTGCCGATCGCGCGCGGCAGGCGTTGCGTCCCGCCGGCGCCGGGCACGATGCCCAGCTTGATCTCGGGCTGGCCGAACTTGGCGGTGTCGGCGGCGATCATCATGTCGCACATCATCGCCACCTCGCAGCCGCCGCCCAGCGCGAACCCGGCCACCGCGGCGATGACGGGCTTGCGCACCTGGCGCATCGTCTCCCAGTTGCGCGAGATGTGGCCCTTCATGAACGCGTCCATGTAGCTGTACTTGGCCATGACCGAGATGTCGGCGCCGGCGGCGAACGCGCGCTCGTTGCCGGTCAGCACGATCGCGCCGATGCCGTCATCGGCGTCGAAGGCCAGCAGCGCGGCGCCGAGCTCGTCCATCAGCTGGTCGTTGAGCGCGTTCATCTGCTTGGGCCGGTTCAGCCGGATCACGCCCGTCTTGAGCGGACCGTTGCCGACGGTCTCGGTCAGGATGCATTCGTAGGTCATGGGGGTCTCCTTGAAGGTGGGCAATCGGTGCGATGGCGCGGCTTCGTGGGCCGGCTCAGCGTTCGCCGAACGGCGGCGGCGGCGGGAACGGGTTCGTCCTGGGCGGTGGCGGCGGCGGGCGCTCGCCGGCGGCCTGCAGCGGCAGGTCGTCCAGCGCCAGCAGCGCCCAGGTGTGCTCGTCGACCTTCACGAGGATCTGCACCGGCAGGTATTGCAGGCCGGGCGCCGTCCAGATGTCGAAAGGATATTCGTTCGGCCGGCGCGGGCCGTCCAGCAGGGGTTTCAGGTGCACGGCATCGATGGGGCCGAACGCCATGTCCAGCCGCTCGGTGCCCACCACCTGGTAGTTCCAGCGCCGCAGGTTGTTCGGCAGCGCCAGCGGGATGTGCACGATGACGCCGGGCTTGAGCCACTCGGGGTTGTTGTAGAACATCCAGACGAACTGCACGAACTGGCTGGCGCCGTCCTGCGTCTGCTTGAGCTTGTAGACGCGCTCGCCGTTGTTGAGCCGCACGTCGGTGTCGCCGAACTCGACCCGGCGATTGCGCGGCGTCGAGAACAGGAAGCTGAAGGACTCGTCGTAGTGCTTCGGGCTGAGGCCGTCGTCGGTGATCTCGCCCTCGCTGTACATGTGCTGGTCGATCATCGGCGAGATGTGCACGTCGAACTGCACCTGGTAGTGCGAGCCCTCGTGGCGCCACTCGACCACCGCGTTGCCGTAGATGTGCACGCCGACGCCGCGTTCGCCAGTCAGCGTGTAGGTCAGGCGCGTGGCCGGCGGCCAGGCGAACGGCGGGCGCGTCGGGCCGGCGATCGCCGAC
>DATCRO010000050.1:0-4982 GCA_036569025.1 Burkholderiaceae bacterium | reverse complement strand
AATGGCGGGTGAGCCACTATCTGTTCGAGAAGCGCGCGTGAACGCCGCCCACGCGCCGCCGCGGATGCGAGAGCGCGACGCGCGTGACGCAGGCGGGCCCTCGCGCGCTCGCATGCTCGCCAACCTCGCCGCGACGTGGGCGGTCCTGATGCCGCTGCTGACGCCGGTGCCCGAGCGCCTGGACGCTGTCACCAACCGGAACGACCATGCCTGATTTCGCCGTCCTGTGGCCCATCGCCGTCCGCGGCCTGGCCTTCAGCGCAGGCCTGGCGCTGCTCACGTGGATCGCGAGCATCGCGCGGCGCGACGCGAGCCTGGTCGACCGCGCCTGGTCGTCGATGATCGCCGGCCCGGCGCTCGTCTACGCCGCGCAGGCCGGATGGGCGGGGCCGCGCGCGACCGCGCTGCTCGTGCTGGTGCTGGCCTGGGGACTGCGCTTGTGCGCCTTCATCACGGCGCGCAACTGGGGGCACGGCGAGGATCGTCGCTACCAGGCGATCCGCGCGCGCAACGAGCCGCACTTCGCGCTCAAGAGCCTCGTGCTCGTGTTCGCGCTGCAGGCGGTGCTCGCATGGATCGTCTCGCTGCCGACGCTGGCCGCGCTCGTCGGCGAGCGGCCGTTCGGGCCGCTGGACGTCGCCGGCATCGTTGTCGCGCTCGCGGGATTCCTGTTCGAGGCGATCGGCGACGCGCAGATGTCGCTCTTCAAGGCCGACGAGCGCAACAAGGGGCGGGTGATGGATCGCGGCCTGTGGCGCTACACCCGGCATCCGAACTACTTCGGCGAGGCGTGCGTCTGGTGGGGCGTCTGGCTGGTCGCCTGCGCGGCGGGCGGCGTCGCGGCGCTGTGGACGGCGGTGTCGCCGCTGCTGATGACGACGTTGCTGCTGAAGGTGTCGGGCGTCGCGCTGCTGGAGAAGGACATCGGCGAGCGGCGGCCGGCGTATCGCGACTACATCGCGCGGACGAACGCGTTCATTCCAGGGCCGGCGCGGCGCTCGAAGCACGACGCGTGAAGTCGCTCGTCGCAATGGCGTTCGCCACCTGGGAACACCAATCTGCGCACCGAGCAGCCGTGTAGGGCGGGTTCGCCGCTGGCGTAACCCGCCGCTACGTGGCGCACGGCCCGGCATTTCCGCGATAACCGATCTGCACGCCGGCGAACGGCGGGTTACGCCTGCGGCTAACCCGCCCTACGCAGCGCCATCCGCGAAGACGCGCCTTCGTCGATCACGAGAAGGAAGCGCCTGCGTGCCGGCCCGATGTTCGGGTCATGTCCGCTGGCAGGCAAGGCGCCTGGCCGCGGGCATTGCCTCCCAGGAACACTCGACCAACAGGCCAGGAACAGTTGCGCAACAGCCGTGCAGCCTCGTAACCAACTGCGTTTAGCGCCAGGGACGCCCCGCTGATCCGCCCATCGCGATCCGACGCGATTCCTAGACTCCATGGACAACCCGCCATGTCCAACGAGCTGCTCATCCATGCCACCGGCCTCGCCGCGCTGGCCCTGAACGTCGTCGCGCTGACCTGCTCCTGCGAGCGGTCGCTGCGCTTGCGGTCAGGCGTCTCGGGAATGATCTGGGCGCTCAACAATTTCCTGATGGGCGCCAACGTCGCCGCCGCGCTGAGCGTCGTGAGCGCCGGCCGAACCGCGACGTCGGCCGTCACGCTGGGCGAGCGCCGGTCGCGTCGCATCGGCTTTGCGCTGTTCGCCGCGCTGACGCTGGCCGTCGGCATCATGACGTGGGCCGGCTGGGCGTCGCTGCTGATGGTCGGGGCCTCGCTGATGTCGACCTACGCCGTCTTCCACCTCACCGGCCGCTCGCTGCGCTGGGTGATGCTCGCCGTGTCCGCGTTGTGGATGTTCAACGCGTGGAGCTACGGCTCGTGGGAGCAGATCGCGGCCAACGTGATCAGTGCCGCCGCGTCGCTTTACGGCGCCTGCCGCGTCGTGCGGCCGGTGAGCGCCTGATCAGGCCGCCGCCGCCCGGTACTGCCCGGGCGTCATGCCCCAGGCCGACTTGAAGCGCCGCACCAGGTGGCTGGCGCTCGCGTGGCCCGTCGCGCGGGCGACCTCGTCCAGCGGCAGCGCGCGGCGCTCGCGCAGCAGCTGCGCGGCGCGCTCGATGCGGCGCGCGACGATCCACTCGTGTGGCGCGACGCCGAACGACGCGCGGAACGCATGCGCGAAATGCGCTTCGGACAGCGCGCAGAACGCGGCCATCTCGCCCACCGTCACCGGCTCGGCCATGCGCGCCTGCAGCCAGTCGGCCAGGCGCCGCCGCAGCGCCGGCGCCAGGCCGCCGCGGATGCCCCCGCGCGGCGCGCGTCCCGCGTGGCGCGCCAGCACGTCGACCAGCACCGCGTGGCCGAGCTCGTTGGCAGCGATGCGGTCGGCGGTGTCCGTCCAGTCCAGCGCGACGAAGCTGGCCATGCGCAGGGCGAGCTCGGGGTCGTCGGCGAAGTTCAGCTCGGGCAGCCGCAGCTCGCGCGGCTCGCGATCGAGCAGCCGCAGCGCCAGCGGCGCCAGCTGCTCGGGCGCGAAGTACAGGTGCACGAAGGTCTGCCCGGTGCCCACCACCCAGTTGACCTCGTGGCCCGCCGGCATCAGGCACAGCTTGCCGGGGCCGCCGCGCTGGCTGGGCGCGTCCTCTCGATAGGTCCCGTGGCCGCCGCGCAGGTACAGCGACAGCGTGTGGTGCCCGGGCAGGTAGCGCGTGGCGTCGAAGCTGTTGGACCATTGCGCCACGGCCAGCCCGTCGCCGAGGGCCGCGCGCCGGTGCAGGCGCGCGCGCGAGCGCGAGAGCACGTCGAAGACGTCGGACGGGGCGTTGCTGGACATGGCGATGGGACTGTAGCGCGCGTGACGCGCCCGCGCGCGCATGCGCGGCGACGAAGCGCAGGAACGTGCAATCGGCGCGCCGCCGGCGCGCGCAGACTCGCGCCATGACCTTGCTTCTCTACGCGCTGACCGTCGCCATCTGGGGCACGACCTGGATCGCACTCAAGATGCAGCTGGGCATCGTGCCGATCCCCTGGTCGATCGCGTACCGCTTCGCGCTGGCGGCCGTCGTGCTGCTTGCCTGGCTGGCGATGCGCGGCACGCTGCGGCTGCCGCGGCGCGAGGTGCGCTGGATGGTCGCGGCGCAGGGCTTGTGCCTGTTCTGCGTCAACTTCATCTGCTTTCTCAACGCGAGCCGCACGATCGCCAGCGGGCTCGTGGCGGTGGTGTTCTCGACGGCCACGCTATGGAACGCGCTCGGCGCGCGGCTCGTGTTCAAGCGCGCGCTGACGCCGGCCATCCTCGGCGGCGGCGCGCTGGGCCTGGCCGGCCTGCTGCTGATGTTCTGGCCCGAGCTGGCGCGCCACGGCGCGTCCGCCGGCACCGTGCAGGGCCTCGCGTTCGCGCTCGGCGGCACACTGTGCTTCTCGGCCGGCAACCTGCTGTCGGCCCGCATGCAGGCGCTCGGCGAGACGCCCGCGCTCACCAATGCATGGGGCATGGCGGTGGGCACCGCGGTGCTGGCGATCGGCTGCGCCGTGGCCGGCGTCGCGCCGGCGTTCGATCCGTCGACGCGCTACGTCGGCGCGTGGCTGTACCTGGCGATTCCCGGCTCGGTGGTCGGCTTCACGGCCTACCTGCTGCTGGTCGGCCGCCTCGGCCCCGAGCGCGCGGCCTACTGCACGGTGCTGTTCCCGCTGGTGGCGCTGGCCATCTCGTCGGTCGTCGAGGACTACCGCTGGACGCCGCCCGCGCTCGCCGGCCTGGCGCTGGTGATGACGGGCAACGTGCTGGTGTTCCGCAAGCCGAAGGCGGGGGCGACGCCGCGGGCGGCGCGGGGCGCGCTCAACCCGGCTGGCAGTCCACGATCCTGAACTCCACGCGCCGGTCCAGCGCGTCGCGGGCGTCGTCCGTCCCGGTGCCCACCAGCGGTTCTGCCGAACCCTTGCCGTGCGCGACGAGGCGGCCCCGCAGCGACGGCGTCCCGCTTTCGAGGCGCTCCCTGATGACGCCGGCGCGCTGCTGCGAGAGCTTGTCGTTGAAGGCGGCGCTGCCGGTCAGGCTCGTGTGGCCCACCAGGTCCATGCAGACGGTCGACGCGCCCGCCACCGCGCCCACCTGGCGCAGCCACATCGGATAGGGGCCGCTGATCTGCGGATCGGACCAGAACGTCGTGCTGCCCGGGTTGAACAGCAGCTTGACGCTCAGGCTCTTGTCCGCGATGCCCGCGGCCACGAGCTTGCCGAAGGCCGCCTCGGCCTCGGCCTGGCGATCCAGGCGCGTGCTGCTCAGGTAGATGCCGTCGTAGGTGCGCACCTGCCTGCCGTTGGCCATGGCCTGGGCGACCTCGTACTGCTTCAGGGCGTCGGCGTATTGCGCCTTGTTGTAGGCCTCGGTCGCCTCCTGCAGCTTGGCCGCGGTGCCCACGCCGGCCAGGTAGTCGCGGTCGGCGGGCTGGCCGGCCGCGGTCTCGCTGGTGCGGATGTAGCCCTTGATGGCGCCGTCGCGCACGAGCACCGGGCTGTCGCGGTAGAAGGCGGTCGGGCTCGTGTCGATGCCCTCGTCGAGCGCGGTGGCCGTGCTCTGGGCGAGCACGATGCCGCCCTTGAGTTCCACCAGCGAGAGGTTGAGCCGCCAGCGCGCGCTGGACGCCGGCGCGCCGGGCGCGGCGTCGACGCGCGTGGCCGTCGACGCCAGCAGGTACTGCGCCCTGGGCAGCGTGGCCTCGCCGAAGGGCAGCAGCTCGAACTCGGGCGATCCGGACGCGACGCGCGCGCGGATCAGCTCGTCCATGCGCATCGTCATCGCGGTCTGCTGCCCCGTGCGCGACTCGAGCGCCGGGTCGATGACGAGCCCGTGTCGCGCGAGCTTGCCGCTGATCGCGAGCATGGGCGACCGGGCGCGCGCCTGAGAGAACAGGTTGTCGGCCGCCGCGTTGACGGCGGGCTCGAAGCGCAGGTCGTTGGCGGCGACGGGCGGC
>DATCRO010000049.1:0-2382 GCA_036569025.1 Burkholderiaceae bacterium | reverse complement strand
AGCTTGCCGATCACCAGGTGCGTGTGGTCGACCCAGCTCGTGACGGTGATGAAGTACCAGAAGAACAGCACGAAGGCGACGGCGCTGACGATGCCCGTGACCAGCGGCAAGGTGACGTTGCGGCGCGCGATCCGGTTGAACTGTTCGGCGTCGATGGCTGCGTTTTCGGGCATGGGTGTCCTGGCGGCGGGTCGTTCGGGCGAGCGCGATCATAGGTGGAGTCCGGGCCCCGCCCTGCGGGGTTTGCCCCTGCCGCCGCAGCGCGGCGCCTACTCGACCATTCGGGCCAATGGGCAATCGGCGTGCCTGCCCGTGGCGCGGCTTCCCGGTGCACACCGGACGCGCCTGGGCGCCTCTACAGGAACAGTTCCTGCAGATCGTTGAGGAAGTCGAACCCACGCTCCGTCGGCCGGATCCACTCCGCGCCGGGCGCCCCGCTGCGCTCGACCAGGCCCTTGCGCTCCGCCTCGTCCAGCGGCTTGGCGATGGCCGAGGACGGCAGCCCGCAGCGCTCGGTGAACAGCGACAGCGCGAATCCGTCGCGCAGGCGCAGCGCGTTGAGCATGAACTCGAAGGGCAGCTGGGCGCGCGCGACGTCGGACTCGTTGGACACGGCCTGGCCGGCGAGTGTCCGCTCCATGTACATGTTCGGCTCGCGCCAGCGCACCTGGCGCGTGACGCGGTGGGCGAACGACAGCTTGCCGTGCGCACCGGCGCCCAGGCCCAGGTAGTCGCCGAACTGCCAGTAGTTGACGTTGTGGCGGCAGCGGTGGCCGTCCTTCGCGTAGGCCGAGACCTCGTAGCGCTCGAAGCCGCCGGACGCGGTGCGCTCGCTGACGCGGTCGAGCATGTCGTAGGCCGTGTCGTCGTCGGGCAGGTTGGCCGGCGGGCGCTGCGCGAAGACGGTGTTGGGCTCCAGCGTGAGGTGGTACAGCGACAGGTGCGGCGCGCCGAGCGCGAACGCGAGGTCGAGGTCGGCGTCGAGGTCGGCCAGCGTCTGGCCAGGCAGCGCGTACATCAGGTCGAGGTTGAAGGTCTCGAAGCTGCGCGCCGCTTCTTCAGCCGCCGCGCGCGCCTGCGCCGCGTCGTGCACGCGCCCGAGCGCGCGCAGGTGGGCGTCGTTGAACGTCTGCACGCCGATCGAGAGCCGGTTCACGCCGGCCTGCGCGAAGGCGCGGAAGCGCTCCTTCTCGAAGGTGCCGGGGTTGGCCTCCAGCGTGATCTCGCAGTCCGCGGCCAGCGGCAGCAGCATGCGCAGGTCGGACACCAGCCGCGCGATGCCGTCCGGCGAGAACAGCGACGGCGTGCCGCCGCCGATGAAGACCGTGTGGATCGTGCGGCCCCAGACGAGCGGCAGCGCGCGCTCGAGGTCGGCGCGCACGGCGTCCAGGTAGCGCTGCTCGGGCAGGTCCTCGGGCGTGGCGCCCACCGTGTGGAATTCATGCGAGTTGAAGTCGCAGTACGGGCACTTCTTCAGGCACCAGGGCAGGTGCACGTACACCGACAGCGGCGGCGGCGCCGGCAGGCTCAGCGTGCCGGGGCGGTGGTACCACTGCGGATCGCGGATCGGCGCACCGGCCAGCGACGATTCGGGCGTCGAGCCCTCGCCGGACTCGCCGCCGGCGGCGTTGACGGGATGGAGGCGGACGATGCTCACGGAACCCGGCTCAGAGATGCCACGCCTGTCGCATCAACGTGCGCATCTGCGCGGCGGCGATCGCCCGATGGCTGTGCGCGTTCTTCACCTCCTTGGCGAGCGATGCCACCGTCGCGCCGAAGGCGGGGATGAACATCAGCGGGTCGTAGCCGAAGCCGCCGCTGCCTTCGCGCTCGCGCAGGATCTCGCCGTTCCAGCGGCCCACGGCCACCAGCGGCGACGGGTCGTCGGCGGCGCGGATCGCCACCAGCGTGCAGGCGAAGTTGGCGCGGCGATCGTCGACGTCGCGCAGCTTCTCGAGCAGCAGCGCGTTGTTGGCCTCGTCCTGCGACTGGCGCACGACCTCGCGTTCGAGCGTGGCGCCCGCGCTCGCGGCGACGGTGGCGTAGTTGGCCGAGATCACGCCCGGCATGCCGCCCAGCGCGTCGACGCACAGCCCCGAGTCGTCCGCGATCGCGGGCAGGCCCGTCGCCGCCGACGCATGGCGTGCCTTGGCCAGCGCGTTCTCGATGAACGTCATGTGCGGCTCCTCGGCCTCGCTCACGCCCAGCTCGCCCTGGCGCACGAGCTCGATCCGCAGGCCCTCGAACAGCGCCTGCAGTTCGGCGAGCTTCTTGGCGTTGTTGGAGGCGAGGACGAGTTTCATGACGACCCCTCCCGCGCCGGGCATGGCGCTCCGTCCCCCGAGGGGACCGCGGGCCTCCTTGGGGCGGCCCGGCGCACGG
>DATCRO010000048.1:0-6880 GCA_036569025.1 Burkholderiaceae bacterium | reverse complement strand
GGCCAGGAACGTGCCGAGCACCTTGACGTTGGACGGCGCCAGCAGCGTCGCGGGATGGAAATCGGCCAGCCGTCCGAGCGGCCACAGCAGCACCAGCGCGGTGATCGCCCACGCCAGGCGCCGGCTGGACGCCGGATCGCGCAGCGACGGGCGCACCGCGGCGACGGCGGTCATGCGGAACCCAGCGGCAGCGTGACGTGCGGCAGCGATTGCACCGGCCGCTCGCGCTCGGCCGCGACCTCGCCCGCGTACAGCGCGGCCAGGCGCCCGGGCGTGACCTGCGCGGCCGGCAGGTCGAACATCACCGCGCCGTCGCGCACGCCGACGATGCGCGGGAACCAGCGCAGCGCGAGGTCCACCGCGTGCAGCGACGCGATGAAGGTGGCGCCCGCCGACTCGCTGTAGGCGACGAGCTCGCGCAGCACGGTGTCCGCGGTGGCGGCGTCGAGGGCCGAGACGGGTTCGTCGGCCAGCAGCAGCCGCGGCGACTGGTACAACGTGCGCGCCACGGCCACGCGCTGCAGCTGGCCGCCCGAGAGCTGGTCGCAGCGCTCGAACACGCGCTCGGCCAGGCCCACGCGCGCGAGCGCGTCACGCGCGCCGGCCGCGTCCGCGGGGGCGACCCACGAGCGCAGTGCGCGGCCGACGCTCCACTGGCCAAGACGCCCGGCCAGCACCGCGGTGACCACGCGCTGGCGCGGCGGGATCGGCGGCGCCTGGTGGACGAATCCAACGCGCGAGCGCAGCGCCTTGAGCGCGCGCGCAGTCAGTGTCCACGGTTCGGCCTCGAGCACGCTGGCGTGGCCGTCCGTGGGCCGCAGCGAGGCCGCGGCCACGCGCAGCAGCGTCGTCTTGCCGGCGCCCGAAGGCCCGATCAGCGCGACGCGCTCGCCCGCGGCGACCGCGAGGTCGACCGCGGCCAGCGCGCGGCGGCCGTTCGCATGGACGACGCCGACTCGCTCGAGGCGCAGGCTCATCGACGCGGCGCGCCTTACTTGATCAGGCCGGCCGACTTGCCGGCGGCCTCGATGCCGTCGTAGTTCGACGCCTTGGTCGGGACGAACCTGGACGCGCGCTGCAGGTCGAGGATCTCCTTGTCGGCCGGCCTGGCCGGATCGAGCGCGAGGAACGCGTCGGTGAGCTTCTTCTGCAAGGCCGGATCCATGCCAGGGCGCACCGTCCAGTTGTAGTCGAAGAAGGTCGGGGTCGTGGCCAGCACGCGCACCTTCTGCGCGTTCGGATTCTTGCTCTCGACCAGCTTGTCCATCACCGACGAGTTCAGCACGCCGGCCTCGGCGCGGCCGGAGGCCACGAAGGCGACCGTGGCGTCGTGCGCGCCCGAGAACGCGACCGTCTTGAAGTCGCGCTCGGGATTGATGCCCTGCTGCTGCAGGAAGTAGCGCGGCATCAGGCTGCCCGAGGTGGACGACGGCGCGCCGAACACGAAGGTGTGGCCCTTGATGTCCGCGACGGACTTGATCGGGCTGTCCAGCGGCACGATGAACTTGCTCGTGAACTTCTCGTCCTCGGCGCGCTGCACGATGGGCACCACCTGGCCGTCGGTGCGCAGCTTGGCCTGCACGAAGGTGAAGCCGCCGAGCCAGGCGAGGTCGATCTTCTTCGCGGCCAGGCCCTCGACCACCGCGGCGTAGTCGGTCACCGGCGTGAACTGCACGTCCATGCCCGTCCTGGCCTTCAGGTACTCGCCCAGCGGCTTGAACTTGCGCTGCAGCTCGCTGGGGGCCTCGTCCGGGATGGCCGAGACGCGCAGCACGCCGCCCTCGGCATGGGCGGCCGGGGCGCCCGCCAGGAAGGCGGCGCCCAGCGACAGCGCGGCCAGCGACTGGACGATCGCGCGGCGGCGACGGGCAAACGAGGAGGCGGTCTGCAGGTTCATGGCGATGCGGGGAGAATGTGGTGCCGGCCGCGATGCGCCGCCGGTGCAACCCGCCATTCTGCCCGCTGGAACGGAAAAAACCCGAGAACCGCCCCATGACCGTCGCCGCGCCCGCCCCGCTCCGCCTCACCAGCTTCTCCCACGGCGGAGGCTGCGGCTGCAAGATCGCGCCGGGCGTGCTGTCCGACATCCTCCGGACCAGCGCCCCGGGCCTCATCCCGCCGCAGCTGATGGTGGGCATCGAGACCTCCGACGACGCCGCGGTGTGGAAGCTCAACGATTCGCAGGCGCTGATCGCGACGACCGACTTCTTCATGCCCATCGTCGACGACCCGTACGACTTCGGGCGCATCGCCGCCACCAACGCGATCAGCGATGTCTACGCGATGGGCGGCACGCCGATCATGGCGCTGGCGCTGGTGGCGATGCCGATCGCGCAACTGCCCGTCGAGGTCATCGGCCGCGTGCTGGCCGGCGGCCAGGCGGTGTGCGCCGACGCGGGCATCCCGATCGCGGGCGGCCACACCATCGACTCGGTCGAGCCGATCTACGGCCTCGTCGTGATGGGCCTCGTGCACCCCGACCGCGTGCGGCGCAACGCCGACGCGCGCGACGGCGACGTGCTGGTGCTGGGCAAGCCGCTGGGCGTGGGCGTGCTGTCGGCCGCGCTGAAGAAGGGCCGGCTCGACGACGCCGGCTACGCGCGCCTGATCTCGACGACGACGCGCCTGAACAAGCCGGGCAGCCGCCTGGCCGAGATCGATGGCGTGCACGCCATCACCGACGTCACCGGCTTCGGCCTGGCGGGACACGCGCTGGAGATGGCGCGCGGCGCCGGGCTGCGCGCGCAGATCGACTGGAAGGCCGTGCCCGTCATCGAGGGCGTCGAGGCGCTCGCGCGCGACGGCTTCGTCACGGGGGCCTCGGGCCGCAACTGGGCGGGCTATGGCGTCGACGTGCGCCTGGACGCCGCGCTGCCGTCCGTGGCGCGCGACCTGGCGACCGACCCGCAGACCTCCGGCGGCCTGCTCGTGTCGTGCCGGCCCGACACCGTCGACGCGGTGCTCGCGTGCTTCCGCGACGGGGGCTTTCCCGAGGCGGCGGTCGTCGGGCGCATGGTGGCCGGGTCGCCGGGGCTCTCGATCACCGCCTGACGCGCGTGCATTCGCCGCCCCGCTGTGCCAGCATTGGCACGGAAAGGGGGACGGACCGTGCGAAACCACCGCCGCGGCGCTGGAATCGAGGGGCTCGCGTGCCGAAGGGATCGTGTCGAGGCCGCCGCGCCCCGGCCCGCCGTTTCCGCACGCCACGAGAACCATGTCCAGGGATAGTTCCCGCCGCCGCCCCGCACGCGGCGCCCGCCCGCCCGTGCGCGCCCGCGGCGCGATGCGCGCAGCCGGCGCCGCAATCGCGCTCGCGCTCGCGCTCGCCGCCGCCGCTGCGCCGGCCGCCGATCTCGCGCAGGCCATCGACCGCCTGGTCGTGCGCGGCTTCGAGGATCCGCAGGGCGCCAACGAAGGCCTGCGCGCCCTGCAGGCCAGCACGCCCACGACGCCCGACAACACGCGCGCCCTGCTGGTGGGCTTCGGCATGGTCGCCGCCGACAACCATCTGGCCAAGGAGACGGCCGAGGTCGCCAAGGCCTTGCGCGAGCTCGCGGGCACGGTCGGCCCCGTCGCCGAGGCCGACGCGCACCTCGTCAACGCGGACCTCGAGTTCGAGGGCATGCAGGAGGAGAACGGCAACGTCGAGGCGCGTGCCGCGGTGGCGGCCTACTCGCCGTACTGCGAGACGCGCGACCCGGCGCTGGCCGCGCACTGCGACCGCTTCAACTGGTTCTACGCGCTGCTGTTCGCGGCCTACGGCGCCCAGGGCGAGCGCAACCCCGCGGCCGCGGCCATCTACATGCACTCGGCGCTCGACGCCGCGCAGCAGTCGGGCAACCGCGCGCTCGAGATCAAGGCCACCGCCATCCTCGCATCGCTGGCGCAGGGGGACAACGACGCCGAGCTCGCCGAGCGCCTGCTCGGGCGCGCCCAGGCGCTCGCCCGCGAGGAGGACGATCCGGCGCTGCGCGCCTACGTGCAGTCGTTCGCCAGCGACGTGCTGGCCGAGCGCGAGCAGTACGAGGCCAGCCGCGATGCGATCGTGACCGCGATCCGCATCTCGCGCGACGCCGGCCTGAAGCGGCGCGAGGCCGAGTACGAGCTGAGCCTCAGCGGCGCGGAACTGCGCCTGGAGCATCCCGCCGAGGCGCTGGCCGCCCTGGCGCGCGCCCAGGCCTTCCTGGCCGCCCACAACGAGCCCGGACTGCAGCGCCAGCGCCTGCACGACCAGGCGATCGCCCTGCTGGCGCTGGGCCGCACCGCCGAGGCCAAGGACAAGCTGCGCGAGACGCTGGCGCGCTATGACCGCGAGACGGGTCCCAACGCGCGCATCGGCGTCCTGCGCGACCTCGGCCCCGCGCTCGCGCGCGCCGGCGACCGCGCGGGGGCGCTCGAGCTCTACACGCGCGAGCAGCAGCTGCTGCAGGCCCGCAACGACGGCCGCTACGAGCGCGACATGCAGCAGGTGCAGCGGCTCATCCACGACGAGCAGGATCGCCTGCAGGCGCGCCGCAACGCGCAGTGGGGCGCCGCCGCCGTCGCCTGCGTCATGCTCGCCCTGGCGATCGCCTACATCGCGCGGCGCCAGATGCAGCGCAACCAGCTGCTCACCAGCCGCAACCGCGTGCTGCGCATCCAGGCCGAGCACGATCCGCTGACGGGCCTGCCCAACCGCGCCCACCTGCGCAGGCGTCTCGGGCTGCGCGCGGCGCGCTTCGAGGGCGCGCTGTTCCTGATCGACGTCGACCACTTCAAGGACATCAACGACCGCCACGGCCACGCCGCCGGCGACGCGGTGCTGGTGGCGATCGCGCGCCGGCTCGAGGGCGTGCTGCGCGGCCGCGACCTGGTCGCGCGCTGGGGCGGCGAGGAGTTCCTGGTGATGGTCGACGCGATGCCGGCCGCCGAGGCCGTGGCGCTCGCGCACCGGCTGATGAAGTCGTTCACGGCCAGCCCCGTCGTCGTCGAGGGCCAGCCGATCGCCGTCACGGCCTCGATCGGCTTTGCCATGTTCCCGCTGGAGGGCAAGGCGGCCGTCACCTTCGACGGCGCGTTCGCGCTGGTGGACGCCGCGATGTACCACTCCAAGGCCAAGGGCCGCGCCTGCGCCACGCGCATCGCGTCCGTCGACCCGCAACTGCCGCTGGAGCAGGCCGCGCTGGCGACCGGGTTGGCCGATCGCGCCATACTTGAGGTCCACCGGCCGGCCGAGGAACTCGCGACGGCCTGAGCGAAACCGCGGAGAACCCATGCCCAGCGACACCGCCGCGCCCGAGCGCACGTACCAGTCCATCAACTTCGCCGACAAGCTCGGCAAGATCCACGACCACTGGAAGCCGCGCGTGATGGCGGAGATGAACGACTACCAGTTCAAGATCGTCAAGATCCTGGGCGACTTCCTCTGGCACGACCACCCCGACACCGACGAGACCTTCATCGTCCTGGACGGGGTGCTGCGCATCGACATGCGCGACGGCCACGTGCTGGTGCGCGCCGGCGAGATGTTCGTGGTGCCGCGCGGCATCGAGCACAAGCCGTATGCCGAACGCGAGGTCAAGATGATGCTGATCGAGCCGCGCGGTGTGGTCAACACGGGCACCGTCGACTCCGAGCGGCGCGCCGAGAACGACGTCTGGATCTGAGCCGCGACACGGTCGCAGGATTGACATCCGCGGGCGGCCCGATAGGCTGGGCCGCACCCGGCACGTCGCCGGGCACCACTGCGCCGGAGCAGCCCATGACATCGAACCCATCCCGCACGACCGAAGGACGCGGTCGCCTGTACGACAGCGTGGTCGACACCATCGGCGACACGCCCTGCATCCGCCTGAACCGGATCGCGCCCCAGCACGTGCGGCTGTACGTCAAGGCCGAGTTCTTCAACCCGGCGGCCTCGGTCAAGGATCGCCTGGCCATCAGCATCATCGAGGAGGCCGAGCGGCGCGGCGAACTCAAGCCCGGGCAGACGATCGTCGAGGCCACGAGCGGCAACACGGGCATCGGGCTGGCCATGGTCTGCGCGGCCAAGGGCTACCCGCTGGTGGTCACCATGGCCGACTCGTTCTCCGTCGAGCGCCGGCGCCTGATGCGCTTCCTGGGCGCCCGCGTCGTCCTCACGCCGCGCGCGGCCAAGGGCTTCGGCATGTACCAGAAGGCCAGGGAGCTGGCCGAGGCCAACGGCTGGTTCCTTGCGCGGCAGTTCGAGACGCCCGACAACGCCCGCATCCACGAGAACACGACCGCCCGCGAGCTGCTGGCCGACTTCGACGGCGAGCGGCTGGACTGGTGGATCAGCGGCTACGGCACCGGCGGCACCGTCACGGGCGTCGCGCGGGTGCTGCGCAAGGAGCGGCCCGAGACGCGGATCGTGCTCAGCGAGCCCGAGATCGCCCAGTTGATCGGCAGCGGGGCTGCGCAGGCCCGAGGGGCGGACAACGCCCCCGCCGCGAGCCATCCGGCCTTCACGCCGCACCCGATCCAGGGCTGGACGCCCGACTTCATTCCCTACGTCCTGCAGGAGGCGATCGACAGGCGCTACTACGACGAGGTGATCCCCGTCAGCGGCCCGGACGCGATCGCGTGGTCGCGCCGCCTGGCCGCCGAGGAAGGCATCTTCGCGGGCATCTCCGCCGGCGCCACGCTGGCGGTGGCCATCAAGGTGGCCGAGCGCGCCCCGGCCGGATCCGTCCTCTGCTGCATGCTGCCCGACACCGGCGAGCGCTACCTGTCGACGCCGCTGTTCGAGGGCGTCGCGAGCGAGATGACGGCGGAAGAGGAGGCGCTGTCGCGCTCCACGCCGGGCTACCAGATGCCGGCCGCGTGAAATGAAAAGGGGCCGCATCGCGCGGCCCTGGTCGTCTCCGGCGCCGCTCAGTGC
>DATCRO010000047.1:0-5907 GCA_036569025.1 Burkholderiaceae bacterium | reverse complement strand
CCGCCGCAAGACCGGCGTGCTGTTGCAGGCCAGCGTCATGATGGGCGCCGCCTGCGGGCCGGCCGATGCCACGGCGCTGGCCGCGCTGAGCGAATACGGCGCGGCCATCGGCCTCGCGTTCCAGGTCGTCGACGACGTGCTGGACGTCACCCAGGAATCCCACGTGCTCGGGAAGACGGCCGGCAAGGATGTCGACCAGAACAAGCCCACGTTCGTGTCCATGCTCGGCCTGGAGGCCGCGCAGAAGTATGCGCACGAACTCCGCGACCAGGCGCACGCGGCGCTGGCGCGCAGCGGATTAGGGCAGGCTGCCTACCTCGCCTGCCTCGCGGACAAGATCGTCGAGCGCGACAATTGATGCACGACCGCGCCCCGCAGACGCCTGCGGAGCGCGGCGTGCTCCCGACCTCGAACGCCACATGAGCAACAACCTCCTCGCCACCATTGCCAGCCCCGCCGACCTGCGACGCCTGTCGCGGTCCGAGTTGCGCGCCCTGTGCGACGAGCTGCGGCAGTACATCCTGCACAGCGTGAGCAAGACGGGCGGGCACCTCTCGAGCAACCTGGGCACCGTGGAGCTCACGGTGGCGCTGCACTACGTCTTCAACACGCCGTACGACCGCCTCGTGTGGGACGTGGGCCACCAGACCTACCCGCACAAGGTGCTCACGGGCCGCCGCGAGCAGATGAGCACCCTGCGCATGTACGGCGGCCTCGCGGGCTTTCCCAAGCGCGACGAGAGCGAGTACGACGCGTTCGGCACCGCGCATTCGTCGACGTCCATCTCGGCCGTGCTGGGCATGGCCCATGCGGCCAAGCTCAAGGGCGAGAACCGCAAGGCCGTGGCCATCATCGGCGACGGCGCGATGACCGGTGGCATGGCCTTCGAGGCGATGAACAACGCGGGCGTGTCGATGGCCGACATGCTGGTCATCCTCAACGACAACGACATGTCGATCAGCCCGCCGGTGGGCGCCCTGAACCGCTACTTCGCGCGCCTGATGAGCGGCAAGTTCTATGCGCGGGCCCGCGAGGGCGCCAAGTCGATGCTCAAGAACACGCCGCTGTACGAGTTCGCGCGCCGCTTCGAGGAACACACCAAGGGCATGGTCGTGCCCGGCACGATCTTCGAGGAGTTCGGCCTGAACTACGTCGGCCCGATCGACGGCCACGATCTCGACTCGCTGATCCCGACGCTGGAGAACCTGCGCGACGCCAAGGGCCCGCAGTTCCTGCACGTGGTCACCAAGAAGGGCATGGGCTACAAGCTGGCCGAGGCCGACCCGGTGAACTACCACGGCCCCGGCAAGTTCGACGTCGCCGTCGGCCTGCAGAAGCCCGCCACGCCCGCCAAGCAGACGTTCGCCGACGTGTTCGGCAGCTGGCTGTGCGACATGGCCGCCGCCGACAAGCGCCTGATCGGCATCACGCCGGCGATGTGCGGCGGCTCGGGCATGACCGAGTTCGAGCGGCGCTTCCCCGAGCGCTTCCACGACGTGGGCATCGCCGAGCAGCACGCCGTCACCTTCGCCGCCGGCCTGGCCTGCGAGGGCCTGAAGCCGGTCGTGGCGATCTACTCCACGTTCCTGCAGCGCGGCTACGACCAGCTGATCCACGACGTGGCGCTGCAGAACCTGCCGGTGGTGTTCGCGCTCGACCGCGCCGGCATCGTCGGCGCCGACGGCCCGACGCACTGCGGCGCCTACGACATCGCCTTCATCCGCTGCGTGCCCGGCATGAGCCTGCTCACGCCGGCCGACGAGCGCGAGACGCGCCGCGCGCTCAGCACCGCGTTCGCGCAGGAGCATCCGGTGGGCGTGCGCTACCCGCGCGGTGCCGGCGCCGGCGTCAAGCCCGAGGCCGACCTCGACGTCCTCGAATGGGGCAAGGCCGAGAGGCGCCGCGAGGGCCGCCGCATCGCGCTGCTGGCCTTCGGCCCGTTGCTGTACCCCGCGCTCGAAGCGGGCGAGAAGCTCGACGCCACCGTCGTCAACATGCGCTTCGTCAAGCCGCTGGACGTCGAGATGGTGCTCGAACTCGCGCGCACGCACGAGGCGCTGGTGACGCTCGAAGAGGGCAGCATCATGGGCGGCGCGGGCAGCGCGGTGCTGGAGGCGCTGGCCGCCGCCGGCCTGCAGGTGCCGGTGCTCCAACTGGGCCTGCCCGATCGCTTCGTCGAGCATGGCGACCCGGTACGCCTGATGCACGAATGCGGCCTGGACGCCGAAGGCATCGAGCAGTCGGTGCGGCGCCGTTTCGGCCCGTCGCTGGCCGTCGTGCGTTCCACCACCGTCGCCAACGGCTGACGTACCCCCGCGCGGGCGCGCTCGCGTCACGCGCACGTCCCCGCGAGCGCGCGAACCCGACTGCACCGCGGGGCCTCGGGCTTGCCCGCTGCGCAGCGACGTCATGCATCGCCACAATGGGTCGAACGATTTGACGGAGACCCGCTTCATGCAACGACGTTCCGTTGTCCTCCTCGCCGCCGGTGCGCTCGCCGCGCCCGCGCTGCTGCGCGCGCAGCCGCTGGAAAAGCCCAAGCTGACGATCGCCGTCGGCGGCAAGAACCTGCTGTACTACCTGCCGCTGTCCATCGCGGAGAGCCAGGGCTACTTCAAGGCCGAAGGGCTGGATGTCACCATCGTCGATTTCGCCGGCGGCTCCAAGGCGCTGCAGGCCGTGGTGGGCGGCAGCGCGGACGTGGTGTCGGGCGCCTTCGAGCACACGCTGCTGATGCAGCCCAAGGGCATCAAGCTGCGGGCGTTCGCGCTGCAGGGGCGCGCACCGCAGATCGTGCTGGGCATCAATCCCAAGACGATGCCGGGCTACAAGTCGGTGGCCGACCTGAAGGGCCGCAAGATCGGCGTGACGGCGCCGGGCTCGTCCACCAACGTGCTGGCCAACTTCGTGCTGGCCAAGGCGGGGCTCAAGCCCGGCGACGTGTCCATCATCGGCGTGGGCGCGGGCGCCGGCGCGGTGGCCGCGATGCGCGCCGGCCAGATCGACGCGATCAGCAACCTCGACCCGGTGATCACGCTGCTGCAACGCAGCGGCGACCTGAAGATCGTCTCCGACACGCGCATCGTGGCCGAGGCCGACAAGGCCTTCGGCGGCCCGATGCCCGCGGGGTGCATGTACGCGCCGCAGGCTTTCGTCGACAAGAACCCGGCCACCGTGCAGGCGATCGCCGATGCCATCGTGCGCGCCGACAAGTGGATCCAGGGCGCCGGCCCGGCCGACATCGTCAAGGCCGTGCCCGAGAGCTACCTGCTGGGCGACCGCGCCGTCTACATCGACGCCTTCCTCGCCAGCAAGGGCGCGCTGTCGCCCGACGGCCTGTTCCCGGCCGAGGGCGCGGCCACCGCGCTGCGCGCGCTCCAGAGCGTCGACGAATCGATGAAGACCGCGCGCATCGACCTCGCCGCGGCGTGGACGAACGACTTCGTCAAGAAGGCGAACGCCCGGAAGGCATGAGCTCGCCGGCGCTCAGCCTGGAAGGCGTCAGCTGCACGTTCGCGTCTCGCGACGGCGGCACGCGCGGCTTCTTCACGGCGGTGCGCGACGTGACGCTGGCCGTGGCGGCGGGCGAGTTCGTCTCGGTCGTCGGCCCCACCGGCTGCGGCAAGAGCACGCTGCTGAACATGGCCGCCGGCCTGCTCGCGCCGGGCATGGGCGCGGTGCGCGTGTTCGGCGAGCCGCTCGCGGGACTGAACCGGCGCGCGGGCTACATGTTCCAGGCCGAGAGCCTGATGCCCTGGCGCACGGCGCTTGGCAACGTGATGGCGGGCCTGTCGTTCCGCGGCGCGAGCGAGGCCGACGCGCGCGCCCTGGCCACGCAATGGCTGCAGCGCGTCGGCCTGGCCGCGTTCGGCGACCGCTATCCGCACCAGCTCTCGGGCGGCATGCGCAAGCGCGTGAGCCTCGCGCAGACGCTGGTGCTCGACCCCGACATCATCCTGATGGACGAACCGTTCTCGGCGCTGGACATCCAGACGCGGCAGCTGATGGAGAACGAAGTCCTGGAGCTCTGGGGGGCGAAGAAAAAGGCGGTGCTGTTCATCACGCACGACCTCGACGAGGCCATCGCGATGAGCGATCGCGTGGTCATCCTGTCCGCGGGGCCGGGCTCGCGCGTCGTCGGCGAGTTCCGCATCGACCTCGCGCGCCCGCACGACGTCGCCGAGGTGCGCGCCGACGCGCGCTTCGTCGAGCTGCACAAGGCGATCTGGGGCGTGCTGCGCGAAGAGGTGCTGGCCGGCTACCAGCAGCAACTGGCCAAGGCGTGATGGCGATGTGGCGTGTCATCGGGCCCAGCCGCCGCAACCTGCGGGCGTGGCAGCTCGTGCTCTTGGCGCTGCTGTTCGTGTTCTGGCACGTGATGACCACGCCGGGGCTCGTGCCGCCCTTCCTGTTCTCCGACGACAACCAGGCCGCGTTCTTCTTCGGCCAGCCGCTGAAGATCTTCGATCGCATCGGCCACTGGTTCTTCGTCGACGCCGACATCTACAAGCACCTGGTCGTCACGCTGTGGGAGACGGTGCTGGCGTTCGGCATCGGCACGGTCCTGGGCCTGGGCATGGGGCTGTGGCTCGCGCTGAGCCCGCTGGCGGCGGCGCTGCTCGACCCGTACATCAAGGCGCTGAACGCGATGCCGCGCGTGATCCTGGCGCCGATCTTCGCGGTGTGGTTCGGGCTCGGCGTCGCGAGCAAGGTGGCGCTCGGAGTCACCTTGGTCTTCTTCATCGTGTTCTTCAACGTCTACCAGGGCGTCAAGGAGGTGAGCCCGGTGATCCTGGCCAATGCGCGCATGCTGGGCGCGGGCCGGCGGCAGCTGCTGCGCCACGTCTACCTGCCCAGCGCCACCAGCTGGGTGTTCAGCTCGCTGCACACCTCGGTCGGCCTCGCGTTCGTCGGGGCGGTGGTGGGCGAGTACCTGGGCTCGGCGCAAGGCGTGGGCTACCTGATCCTGCAGGCCGAGGGCAGCTTCGACATCGACACCGTGATGGCCGGCATCCTCGTGCTGACCGCGTTCGCGCTGGTGCTGGACGCGCTGGTCGGGCGCGTCGAGAAGGCATTGATGAAGTGGCAGCCGCAGGCCGCGGAGAGCGAGAAGGTCTAGGGGCTGGGCGCACCACGCGATACCGGCGGTGCCTGCATCGACGACTTCACGTTCGCTCCGCGGCGCGGCGCCGAAGGGCGGTGCGTCGGTGTTAGTGTCTCGGCTGCGACCGGTGCAGCCGGCGATCCAACGAATCCGATACAGGGAGTGCCTCTTCATGAAGTCCAGTCTTTCCATCCTTGCCTCCGCCACGCTGTTGGCGACCCTGGCCGCCTGCGGCGGCGGGGGCGGCGATTCGCCGTCGCAGCCGGGTGGCGACAAGGTCACGATCACGTCCGCGAACCAGAACCAGGTCGTGCGCGCGGGCGTCAACGCGGGCATGACGGTGTCGATGGCGCAGAACCGGGCCGGCGGCGCGTCGCCCGCAGGCGTCGCGGATCGCTCGCACGCGCTCGGCACCGTGATGCAGCGTGCGATGTCCGCGGCCCAGGCGTCGCGCAAGGGCATCGCGAGCGCCACGGCGCACCCGTCGGTCTCGGTCAGCGACACCGAGCCCTGCGGCGTCAGCGGCACGCTCACCGTCTCGGTCGACGACCGCGACGGCAACAACGCGCTCAGCAGCGGCGACGTCATCTCGGTGAGCTTCGCGCAGTGCAAGGACACGGCGAGCTCCTCGATCAACGGGGCGATCGCCATTTCGCTCACCGGCACGCCCACCGCCACGCAATTCACCGCCAGCGCCAACTTCCAGAACGTCGCGGTGGTCGAGGGCGGCGTGACGTCGACGATCGCCGGCAGCGTCACGGTCGCCGAGAACGACACCGACCTCGACACGGTGACCACGCTGA
>DATCRO010000046.1:0-2468 GCA_036569025.1 Burkholderiaceae bacterium | reverse complement strand
CCCCGCCACGGCCTCAATTTCCCCGGCAAACCCGTCGATAACCACCAGACTTCCCCTGCCCGAAGCCGATTGCCGACCCCCACCATGGCCCCCGACGACCTGTCGACCACGCCGAACCGGATCGCCCGCAGCGCCCCCATCGCGGTGCGGCTGGCGCTCGCGTTCGGCCTGCTGCTGGCGCTGCTGGCCGGGGTGGTGGCGCTGGTGCTCAAGCAGGCCGAGCTGGTGGGCGAGTCCAGCCGCGTCGTCGCCGAATCCAGCCTGCGCCAGGTGCTGCTCGCGCGCCAGGCCGAGAAGGCCGCCCAGGCCGGCGCCCAGCACCTGCACACGCTGTTCCTGCTGGAGAAGCGCGAGGAACGGGTACCGGTCTACGCGCTGATCGACACGGAGTTCGCCGACCAGAAGGCCGCGCTGTCGCAACTGCTGGCCGATGCCCACGCGGTCGAGGACGCCGTCGTCGTCGAGCGCCTGATCTCCACGCGCGGCCGCTTCGAGGCCGCGTTCCAGAAGACGGTGGAATCGGTCGAGCTGGACCTCAACGTCGCGCGGCCGATCATGATCAAGGAGACGCTGCCGGCGCTCAACGACATGCTCTACGCGCTGGACGCGCTGGTGGCCGTGAAGTCGGCGCAGGCCAACGCGACGATCTCCAGCATCCGCATGCAGCAGGCCAAGAGCCGCGAGTACGTGCTCGAGCTGTCGGGCCTGGCCGTCGTCGTCGCGCTGTTCTGCGCGGTGATGATCACGCGCTCGATCACGCGGCCGCTGGCGCTGACCGTGGCGCTGGCGCGCGAGATCGCCGACGGCAAGCTCGATTCGCCGATGCCCGAGGCCGGGCGCGACGAGGTGGGCCGCCTGATCACCGCGCTCGGCGAGATGCGCGACAGCCTGGCGCAGCGCGAGGCGCGCATCGTCGACCTCGCGTTCCGCGACCCGCTCACGGGCCTGGCCAACCGCACGCTGTTCAACGACCGCCTCGACCAGGCCGTGGGCACCGCCACGCGCACGGGGCATGCGATGTCGGTGCTGCTGATCGACCTGGACCGCTTCAAGAACGTCAACGACGTGCTGGGCCACCCCGTCGGCGACGAGCTGCTGAACCAGGTGGCCGGCCGCCTCACGCGCGAGCTGCGCCGCACCACCGACACCGTCGCGCGCATCGGCGGCGACGAGTTCGCCGTGCTGCTGCCCGCGCAGGGCCGCGAGGGCGCGGCGCTGCTGGCGCGCCAGCTGCTGACGGCGCTGGACACGCCGGTGACGATCGAGGGCCAGACGGTGGACGTCAGCGGCTCGATCGGCATCGCCACCTTCCCCGAGGACGGCAGCAACCCGACCGAGCTGATGGCGCACGCCGACTCGGCGATGTACGTCGCCAAGCAGACGAGCTCCGGCTACGCCGCCTTCACGCAGAAGATGACGCGCCGCACCGACCACGGCCTGAGCCTGCTGTCGGACCTGCGCCGCGCCATCGACGAGAACCAGTTCTACCTGCAGTACCAGCCCAAGATCTCGCTGGCCGACCGCAGCTGCCTGTCCGCCGAGGTGCTGCTGCGCTGGCGCCACCCGACGCGCGGCTTCGTGCCGCCCGACCAGTTCATCCCGTTCGCCGAGCAGACCGGCATCATCAAGTCGATCACGCGCTGGGTGCTGGCCCGCGGCGTGGCGCAGCTGGCCGCGTGGCGCGCGAGCGGGCTGGAGATGTCACTGAACATCAACGTGTCCACGCGCGACCTCGTGCAGCAGGACCTGCCCGCCATCGTGCGTGCCCAGCTGCTGGCCGAGGGCGTGGCCGCGCGCCACCTGTGCCTGGAGGTGACCGAGAGCGCGATCATGGAGGATCCGGCGCACGCGCTGGCCTCGCTGCAGGCGCTGCACGACATGGGCGTGCAGTTGTCGATCGACGACTTCGGCACGGGCTACTCGTCGCTCGCCTACCTCAAGAAGCTGCCGGTGCAGGAACTCAAGATCGACCGCTCGTTCGTCATGAACCTGGACGCGGACGACAACGACCTGAACATCGTGCGCTCGACGATCGGCATGGCCCACCACATGGGCCTGAAGGTGGTCGCCGAGGGCGTCGAGACGGAGTCGGTGGCCGCCAAGCTGCGGATGCTGGGCTGCGACGGCGCGCAGGGCTACCTGTTCAGCCGGCCGCTCAACGCCGACGACTTCCAGGCCTGGGCGGTCGCGGCGCACGCCGCCAACCCGCCGCTGCGCCCCTTGCCGCCCGGCGAGACGCCGTCGTCGGACCTGTTCGTGCCGCTGCCGGCGCCGATCTGAGACAGGTCCCCGGGACCGGAACGGCCTGGGCGGGGCGAGGTGGATCCTGCGACTCCGCGCAGGATGACGGGCTCTTTTGGCCCACGGCGAGGCGCCCTCCTCCGACTTGTTCGTGCCGCTGCCGGCGCCGATCTGACGGCCGGCTCGCCGCCCATGCGCCCTCGCCGGGGCGCCGGCTCGTCCAGGAC
>DATCRO010000045.1:0-2862 GCA_036569025.1 Burkholderiaceae bacterium | reverse complement strand
GCCCAGCCCGATCTGCTGCACCGGCGCCGGATGGAACAGCCGCTCGCCCGCGGCGCCGACGATGGCGATGGCCGCCGCGACGATCAGCACGCCCTCGAAGCCGCTGGAGAAGTACTCGGCCTTGTGGTGGCCGTACGGGTGGCCCTCGTCGGGCGGCTGCGCGGCCCAGGTGACCATCAGCAGCGCGAAGACGGCGCCGACCACGTTGACCAGGCCCTCGATGGCATCGGACAGCAGGCTCACCGAACCCGTGACGTACCAGGCGCCGGCCTTCAATGCGATCGTCGCGACGGCGACCAGGGCCGAGACCTTGAGGTACGAACTGACTTGCATGGCCCGTATTGTCGCCGCGCCGCCGGACTCATCCGGCCACGCCCCGCCCCTTGCGCGCGCCGGGGCGCGGCGCCGGCCCGGGCGCGAGGCGCACGGGCGCGGCCGCGTGCGCGCGCACGTGGTCGATGAACGCGCGCAGCTTGGGCAGCACCTGCAGGCGGCCCGGGTGGTAGAGGAACACGCCCGGCGTCGACGGCGCGAGCGCCGGCAGCACCTCCTCCAGCCGGCCTTCGGCGACATGCGACGCGGCGACCGGCTCGGGCAACTGCGCGAGGCCGACGCCGCCGAGCGCGGCGCCCAGCATCGTGGCGTAGTCGTTGACCACCACCGGCCCCGTGACCGCGAGCTCGATCGCGCGGCCTTCGTCCTCGACGCGCCACGGCGCGATCGCGCCGCCCGCGCGCCGCAGGCGGATGCAGGCATGGGCGGTGAGGTCGGCGAGCGCCTGCGGGCGTCCGTGCCGCGCGAGGTAGGCCGGGCTGGCGACGATCGCGAAGCGCAGCGGCGGCGTCAGGCGCACGGCCACCATGTCGGCCGCGATGAACTCGCCCAGGCGGATGCCGGCGTCGAAGCCGTCGCGCGCGAGATCGACGAGCTCCTCGCTGGAGGCGATCTCCACCACCACGTCCGGATGCGCCTCCGCGAACGAGGCCAGCACCGGCTGCAGCACGAGCGGCACCACCGACGGCGGCACCGCCAGCCGCAGCAGCCCGGACGGCCGCCGGGACTGCCCCTTGGCTTCCTCGGTCGCCGCGACGATCGCGTCGAACGCCGGCCGCACGTGTTCGAGGAAGCGCTGGCCGGCCTCGGTCAGCCCGACGCTGCGCGTGGTGCGCGTGAACAGCGCGACACCCAGCCGGGCCTCGATCGCCCGGATCGCCTGGCTCACGGCCGACGGCGTCACCGCCAGGTCGGCCGCGGCCTGGCGGAAGCTCCCGCGGGCGGCCACGCGCAGGAACGCTTCGAGGCCGTCGAGGGCGTGGCGCTCGACTGTGTAGTTGAACTTCATGGTTCATGCAGATTATGGAGACTGGCGCGGAGAATGTCCCGTCCCTACGATCGTCTCGACGACCTCATCGAAAGGAGCCCGCCATGCGCCCGGAGACCCTGTTCCAGATCCACCTGCTCGCCGGCTACGCCGCGTGGCTGCTTTGCTTCGGCGCGTTCATCCGGCCGTGGCTGAAGTCGCTCGAGCGCGACACCGCGCTGCGCGCGATCGCCATGCTCCACGGCTTCCGCTTCTTCGGCCTCGTGTTCATCCTGCCGGGCTTCGTCGGCAGCGGCCTGCCGTCCGGCTTCGCGACGCCCGCGGCCTGGGGTGACTTCGCCACAGGCGTGCTGGCGCTGCTGGCCGTGGCGTCGTTCCGCGTGCGGCCGCTCTTCCGGCTGCTCGTGGTGGCGTTCAACGTCATCGGCTTCGCAGACCTGCTGCTCGCCTATGCGCACGCGGTGCAGCTGGGGTTGCCCGAAGTCGCGGGCCAGCTCGGCGCGGCCTATGCGATCCCGATCATCTACGTGCCGCTGCTGGCGATCACGCACGTCGCGGCGTTCGGGCTGCTCGCGCGTCCCGCGCGGGCGTACGCGGCGTCGGCCGGCGCTGCGTGAAGCCCGACCGTCCCGCGAGCGCGTCCGGGCCGCGTTCAGGTCGAGGACGGCCCGCGCGTACGCCGATTGCCACGCAAGGCGGATGACGACCCCCACCCGACAACTGCCGTGGTCGCTGGACGACATCCCCTACGCGGCCATCGAGGCCGCGCGCATCCGTGACGACGACGCGCTGTTCCTGCTCGTGTGCAGCGCCTCGTTCGTCGAGAGCGGCTCGGACACCTACACCGGCAACCTGGTCGCGCACTTCGCCGACGACGACGAGGTCGGCACCTGGCTGCGCGAGCACTGGGAGCCCGAGGAGCTGCAGCACGGCCGCGCGTTGAAGGCCTACGTGCGCCACGTGTGGCCCGAGTTCGACTGGGACGCCGCGTACGCCGACTTCTTCGCCGAGTACCAACGCGTGTGCACGATCGAGGAGCTCGAGCCCACGCGCGGCCAGGAGATGGCGGCGCGCTGCATCGTGGAGATGGGCACGACCACCTACTACCAGGCGATCCACGCCGCCACGACCGAGCCGGTGCTGCGGGGACTCGCGTGGCGCATCCGCAGCGACGAGGTGCGCCACTACAAGAACTTCCACGCGTTCTTCCAGAAGTACCAGCGCGCGGAACACCTGGGCCGCCGCCACGTGCTGGCCGCACTGGTGCGGCGTGCGGTCGAACTGCGCAACGAGGACGCCGCGATCGCGCTGCGGCACGTCGCGGCCTGGCGCCGCCGCACGCGCCTGGACGATGGCGCGCCGGGCGAGGTGCCGTCGGATTCCGAGCTGAAGCACCGGGCCTACGGCGTCGTGAGCCGGCACCTGCCGATGGATCTGGCCGTGCGCATGGCGCTCAAGCCGCTGCGCCTCAGCCCGGGCGTGCAGCGCTGGATCGCCAAGCCGCTGGCCACGCTCGGCGCGGGGATCGTGCGGCCCTGAGC
>DATCRO010000044.1:0-2027 GCA_036569025.1 Burkholderiaceae bacterium | reverse complement strand
GCGGCGGGGTGGTCGAGCAGCCGCTGGACAGCGTCCAGGGCTGGCCGGAGCCGGCGCCGCCGTTGTTGTTCACCGGTTCCTGGCCCTGCGTCCACCAGTTGGCGGTGTAGGTCTTGCCCTGGTCGACGACGACGGCGCCTGCGGTGTAGGCGATCGTCGAGTTCCAGGCGGAACAGTTGGGCGGGTTGGCGGCCATGGCGGCCGCGGGAACCGACGCTGCGACAGCCGCCGAGAGGGCGGCCAGCAACTTCAGTCTCTTTTGCTGGGCTTCGTTGGACATGCTTCTTCTCCGTGCTTTCCGGGCTAGGGAGCGTCTCGGGGAGGGGACGCCGGATTCGATCCGAGAAGGCTGCCGCGTCGTTATCTTGAATTCGGGAGCGCTGGCGCCATGAATCGTTCGGATCGTGGGTCAGCGTAAGGCTTGGTCACAAATCGGTCATGATGGATAACCACTACAAGACCAGTATGCCGGTCAAATAATAAATCAGTATGTACATACTTTCGCGGTGCCGGATGCGGAGGGTGCCCGGCGGTGTGCGCCGGTTCTGAAGATTCCTCCGAATCCGCCGGCGCACAGGGGCGAAGGCGAGGATTTCACGGGTGCGCTGTGGCAGAACTGTGGGTCCGCTCTGGCGCTGGACGGTCGGCCGGCTGGTGCTGTCCAGTGCTCATACTGGTTATGTCGTCGAGTATGAAGTTGCGCTAGCAAATAGCGGGCAATACCGGGAATAGGGTATCGCCTTAACCACTTTGGGGAGGGCCGTGACAAAAGGCCGGATTCGCGTTGCGAGTCCGGCCTGCGCGCGTTCGGTCAGGGCGCGACCGGCGAGATCGCGTAGATCTGGTGGCTGCCGTAGTCGGCCACCAGCAGCCGCCCGGCCGGGTCGGCGAGCACTGCCAGCGGATGGCTGAAGCCGGCGGCGACCTGGCGCACGCGGCCGGTCGCCGCATCGACCGCCACCAGGTCGGCGTAGGTCAGCGATGCGCCCGCGCCGCCGGGGGCCTCGGTGATCTTGCCGTTGTAGCGGGCGATGAACGCGTTGCCCCGCAGCGTCGCGGGCAGGCCGGTGGCTGTCCAGAACGCGCAGCCGTCGGCCGATGAACTGGGTCCGAGGCCGTCCGGGTGCGCCGGGTCGTGCAGCACGTACGGCCCGCGGTTGAACAGGTTGTCGAAGGTGAGGCTGCGCACGCGGTGGTATCCGTCCGCGGTGGGCGTGAGCATCGGGTTGTGGCCGCGCCAGTTGACGTCCGTGTAGCCGTAGTCGGCGCCGGGCGAGGCCTTGAAGAACTGGTCCTGCACGTCGCGGCTGACGTCGCTGTCCAGCTTGTCGCCGCGCAGGCCGAACCCCGCCTCGCCGTTGCCCAGCGTCGCCGTGCGGTTGAAGTTGTTGGTGAAGTACAGCGCGTGCGCGGCGTCGACGCACAAGCCGAACGGGTTGCGCGTGCCCGCCGAGTGCACGACCAGCCGGCCCGCGCCGCGCAGCGTGAACGGCCCGCTGTCGTGCTGCACCAGTGCCTGCGTGAGGGTCGGCGGCGTCGTGTTCCACGCGTTGGCCGAAGCCGGGGTGTCGACGACGGCGCGCAGGTCGGGGATCCAGGCGATGGTGCCGTTGTAGGCCGAATCGCCCCAGGTGCGGCCGAGGCCGCCGAGCGCGAAGCCCTTGCCGCCGAAGTCGTCGATCACCTGGCCCGTCCACGCGCCGGAATGGCCGTTGATCGTGCGCCGGCCGATGCCCACGTACAGCGCGTTGCCGATGACCTGCATCTGGTCGGTGTCGTGGTCGCCCTGCGGCAGGCCGGTGACGATGGCCACGTCCAGCTCGCCGGGCTCGCCCCACACGCCATTGCCGTTCGTGTCGTTGAGCTTGTGGATCGTGCCGTCGAACGCGCTGAGGTACATGCTCGCGCCATGGAAGGCGATGCCCAGGCCGTGGATGGCCGGGGCCGCGTTGACGGGCGCGGACAGCGCCCCGGTCGCGGCGTCCCAGTGGAAGCTGATGGGGCCGTGATCGGCGGTCATCACGTAC
>DATCRO010000043.1:0-5398 GCA_036569025.1 Burkholderiaceae bacterium | reverse complement strand
GACCCGACCACCGGCCAGGTCGCGTCGGCCCACTTCCTGTGGGCGGACGCGACGCACCTGGGCGCGACGATGCAGAACCAGATCGGCGTCGCCGCCGCGCAGCGCGCCCACTCCAACCCGTTCTGATCCGCGGCGCAATCCTCCGCGCCGGTGCTGCGCTGCACCATGTGGCCCTCCCGCGACGTCCATGCCGCGCGAGGGCCTTCTCGTCTTCACACCGCGCGGACCTCGTCATAACGTCGGCGTCCAGTGCGCACGCGTGTGTTGTTTGCATGATGTCGACAGGGAAGTCCCCCATCATGGCGTACACCCCGGGTGCGTATAGTTTTTTCCAAATCGAACGACCGTTCGATTGACCTTTTGACTTTCCCTCCGGCGAGGTGCACATGAAGAAATTCCACGTCCTGACCACGGCGCTTGCGGCCGCGGTTTTCCTGGCTGGCTGCGGCGGCAACGAGGCCGGCGACCAGAAGCCGCGCGTCGCCTTCACGTCCATGGTCAGCTTCGGCGACAGCCTCAGCGACGTCGGCAGCTACGCCGTCGGGGCGGTCGCGCTCCAGGGCGGTGGACACTATTCGATCAACGGCATCGGCGCCACCGGCCTGCTGTGGACGAACTGGACCGAGTTCCTCTCCGCCACGCTCGACCTGACCGCGCCCTGTGCCGCCGAGACGGGACTGAACACCATCCAGGCCGTGGTCGGCGTCCCGCCGGTGCCCGCCACGTTCCACGACGCCAGCGCGGGCGGCAGCTGCACGAACTACGCGCAGGGCGGCGCCCGCGTGACCAACCCCGTCGGCCCAGGCAACGCGCTTCTGTTCAACGCCGCGGATCCCAGCACGTACAGCAACGCCATCGGCCAGCTGACGGTGCCGGTGCAGACGCAGATCGCCAACTACCTCGCCCACAATGGCGGCAAGTTCACCAGCGACCAGCTCGTCACGGTGCTCGCCGGCGGCAACGACATCTTCATCAACGTCGCGGTCTTCCAGGCCACCGTGGCCGCGGGCGGCGACCCGACGGCCGCCGCCACGGCCGCGGTCACGGCGATGGCGCAGGCCGGCACCGAAGAGGCGGCCTACGTGAACACGCAGATCCTGGCCAACGGCGCCACGCACGTCGTCGTGGTCAACCTGCCCGATGTCAGTCTGACGCCGTTTGCCGTCGGATCCGGCGCGCAGGGCCAGGCGCTGGTCAAGAGCATGACCCAGGCCTTCAACAGCGCGCTGCAGGCCGGCCTGACGGCGAGCGCCAACCTGGTGGTCGTCGATGCGTTCTCGGCCAGCGAGGACCAGGCCACCAACATGGCGCAGTACGGCCTGACGGACGTGTCGCATCCCACCTGCACCACCAGCAGCTCGCTGGTCTGCACGGCAGCCACGCTGATCCCGGCCGTCGCGCCGGCCGCCTCGGGTGCCGCCGCCACCGCCGCCAACACCTACGAGTACGCCGACAGCGTGCACCCGACCCCGTACGGCTACCGCCTTCTGGCCGAGCTCGTCAGCGAGCAACTGGCCATCAAGGGCTGGCTGTAAGCCGGCGACCGAGACACACGCAAGGACACATTCATGAAGAAGCACTCCATTGCATCCGCCCTCGTTGCCACCGCCGCGCTTTGCGGCGCCGGTGCCGCGCAGGCGCAGGTCGCGGGCCAGGTCATGGTCAAGCTGGGCTGGAACAAGATCATGCCCAAGGTGCGCAGCACCGACCTGTCGGCCCCGGCGCTGCCCGGCTCGACGATCGACATCAAGTCGGCCAGCGCGCTGTTCTTCACGGCGACGTACATGATCACGGACGACATCTCCGTCGAGGCGCTGGGCGGCCTGCCGTACAAGCACGACATCATCGGCACGGGCTCCGTTCAGGGCGTCGGCAAGATCGGCAGCATCCACCAGATCTCGCCGACGGTGCTGCTGCAGTACCGCTTCATGCCCGCCGATGCGCCGCTGCGTCCCTACGTCGGCGCCGGCCCCACCTTCGCCAAGTTCTACGGCAGCAAGGGCTCGGCCGCCCTGACCGCGGTCACGAACCCCGGCGGCCCGCCGACCACCATCGGCGGCGACACGGAGTGGGGCGCGACCACCGAGGTCGGCCTGAACTACAAGATCGACAAGCACTGGTTCGTCGACGCCGCCGTGCTCAAGACCTTCATCAACACGAAGGCCCAGCTGTCCACCGGCCAGACCACCAAGGCGCGCCTGAACCCGGTCGCGATCAACGCGTCCATCGGCTACGCGTTCTGAGGCCGCATCGGCGGCTCGCCGGCGCCTCGGCGCCGGCACCCACAGATCCCGCGCGCAGCGATGCCCGCGGGATTCGTCCTTTCAGGGCGTCCTGGGCGCCTGCGCCGGATCGTGCGCGACCCAGTCGATCGCCGCATCGAGCACCGGGTGCGCGGCGCCGGCGTTCGGGTCGTTGACCACGGCCACGAGCACGTAGCGGCGCCCGCTGTCGGCCAGCACGTAGCCGGCGACGGCCACCACGTCGCGCATCGAGCCCGTCTTCAGGTGCGCGCGACCCGCCTCGGCCTTGCTGCGGCGGAGCGTGCCATCGACGCCCACGATCGGCAGCGAGCTCATCAGCTCGGGCATCGCGGGGCTGCGCCAGTCCGACTGCAGCAGCGCGCCCAGCGTGCGTGCGCTGATGCGCGTCTCGCGCGCGAGGCCCGAGCCGTTGGCGACGACGACGCCGTCGGCAGCCTGGCCCAGCCGTTCGTGCAGCCACTGCGACAGCACCGCGCGCGCCTGTTCGGGCTGCGCGACGGAGGCCGTGGCCGACGCGTTCGATGCGAGCGTCAGGAACAGCTGCTCGGCCATCGTGTTGTTGCTGAACTTGTTGATGTCGCGCACGATCTGCGCGAGCTGCGGCGACTCGAAGTCGAACGCGTGCGTGGCGCCCTCGGGCAGCGTGCCGGCGTGCACCTTGCCCGCGAGCTTGCCGCCCAGCTCGCGCCACAGCGCGGCCACGAGCCGGTTCTCGTAGGTGGCCGGATCCGGGTAGGCGAGCGGCCAGTTGCGATCGCCGCAGGCGGCCGGGTAGCTGCCTGCGAAGCGCCAGCGCGCCGGGTCGTCGGCCGACAGCCGCAGGCCGGCACGCCAGTCACCGCACGCGGCCTTGGACAGCGGCACCGTCGGTGCCACCGCCAGCCCGGCCAGCGGCGGCTCGGACGTGACGCGCGCCACGCGGCCGCCGGGCTGCGGACGGAAGCCGAGCGTGACCGAACGGAAGTTCATCAGCAGCGCGTCGGGCAGCACGTTGTAGGGCTCCGACGGCGCGTTGTCGAAGTCGGCCGGCGAGCGCGCGCTCGGCGCGAAGGCGGTATGGTCGAGGACGATGTCGCCGCGGATGTCGCGTACGCCCGCGTCGCGCAGCTGGCGCAGCAGCAGCCACACGCGCTCCATCACGAGGCTGGGGTCGCCGGAGCCGACGATGACGACCGAGCCGTCGAGCACGCCGTTGCGGACCGGGCCGGTGACGTGGACGCCGGTCTTCCACGTCCAGGCCGGGCCGAAGGTGTCCAGGGCCGCGCTGGTGGTCACCAGCTTGAACACGGAGGCCGGGTTGACGCCGAAGTCGGGGTTCCAGCCCCAGGACGGCCCGCTCGCGTCCACCGGCTGCACCCACAGCGCCAGCGCGTCCGGCGGCACGTGCGCCTTGTCCAGCGCGGCGACGATGGTCGGTGGCAGGGCCCAGGCCGGGGCGGCCGAGACGGTGGGCGGGGCCGCGATGGCGGCAAGGGCGAAGGCGAGGGTGGCGAGCCGGAGGCGGACGGACATGGGAAGAGGCAGGAGTGTCGTGCGCGCCCGGGGCGACCGGCGCGATTCCATGATCGCACGGCTACACTCTTTCCCATGCGCCGGCTGCCCCGCCATTCCCGACCCGAACGCGCCTGCGCGTCGTCGATTCCGCTCGTTTCCGGCCGGGCAGGGACGCGCTCGTGAAACTGCTGGCCATCGACAGCGCCACCGAACGGCTGGCGCTCGCCGCCATCGACGACGGCCGCGCGCCGGGCGGCCCGTTGCTGCGGGCGGCCTGCCGCGTCGAGCCGCTGGACCTGGACGGCGGCGCCGCCGCGTCGGCGCAGGCGCTGCCGATGCTCATCGCGCTGCTGCAGCGCGCCGGCTGGGCATTCTCCGACCTCGACGCCGTCGCCTTCGGCCGCGGCCCCGGCGGCTTCACCGGCCTGCGCACCGCCTGCGCGGTCGCCCAGGGCCTGGCCTTCGGGCAGGACGTGCCCGTGGTGCCCGTCGACAGCCTGGCCATCGTCGCCGAGGACGCCGGGCGCCGGCTCGGGCTGGCCGCCGGCGCGGTCGTCTGGGTGGCCATGGACGCGCGCATGGACGAGATCTACGCGGGCTGCTACCGCGACGACGGCGACGCCGGTTGGCGCGCCGTGGTCGAGCCCGCGCTCACCGCGCCCGACGCGTTGCACGCGCTCTGGCGCGATGCGCCGCCCGCGGTGGTCGCCGGCTCCGCGCTGGACGCCTTCGGCGAGCGGCTGCAGACGGGCGCCGCGCAGCGCGTGCCCGTCGAACACGGCCGCGCCGAGGCGCTGGGCTGGCTCGCCGCAGCCGGTTTCGGACGCGGCGACGCCGTCCCGGCCGACCAGGCGCTGCCGATCTACCTGCGCGACAAGGTCGCCCAGACCACCGCCGAGCGCGAGGCCGCCAAGGCGGCGCGCGACGCGGCAGCCGGAGCGCCGCGATGAGCGCCGTGCGGTCCGAGTTCGCCGCGCCGCGCCGCGAGCCGGTGCTGCGCGTGATGACCGTGCCCTCGCTGGACGCGGTGCTCGCGATCGAGGTGCAGGCCTACACCTTCCCATGGACGCGCGGCAACTTCATCGACTCGCTCGCGGCCGGCTACCTGGCGCGCTTGCTGCTGGCCGAGGACGGGGAGCTGATCGGCTACTTCGTCGCGATGCAGGGCTTCGAGGAGATGCACCTGCTGAACCTGACCGTGGCCGCGCACCACCAGGGCCGGGGCCACGCGCGCCGCCTGCTGGCCGAGCTCTACACGCTCAGCGCGAGCTGCTCGGCCACCGCGGTCTGGCTCGAGGTGCGCGAGAGCAATGAACGGGCGCGCGCGCTGTACCTGCGCGAAGGCTTCGTGGAAGCGGGCCGGCGGCGCGACTACTACCCGGCGCCGCAGGGCCGCCGCGAGGATGCGCTGCTCATGACCCGCGGCGTCCGGCGCGAGGGCAGCGCATGAGCTGGAGCGAGCGCCAACGCAGGATGCTGGCCGCGATGGGCGTGCGCCTGTTCGCGCCGACCGCGCCCGCGGCTGCCGCGCCGTCCCCGGCCGCCGTGGCCGCGGCGGCCGAGGCCGTCGAGCCGGTCGTGCCCGCCGACACGGCCGTGATCGAGCGCCCGCCGGAGGCGATGGCGCCGGCAACCGCCGC
>DATCRO010000042.1:0-2082 GCA_036569025.1 Burkholderiaceae bacterium | reverse complement strand
TGGCCCGGGTTGTTCAGGCGGAACGTGTACTCGAGACTGAACGCGCCCTTGGGCAGGTAGCGGTAGTACGAGCGGAAGGCCTCGAAGCTGCGCGCCTGGTACGCGAGCCAGCCCCGCGAGTCGTCCTTCTCGCTGCCGGTGCTGATCCGGTCGTCGTTGCCCAGGCCCGTGCCCAGCATGGCCGCGCCGCCCGGGATCGGGTCGTCGACGACGACCCAGGTCGCATCGGCCTGCACGTCGATGTCCAGGTGCACCCGCACCACGTCGCCGCGCGACCACACGCCCTTGACCTTCTGTTCGACCGGCGTGATCGTCTTGGCGATGCGGTAGCCGCTGCCGAACGGCACCGTCACCGGCACCGCGGCCTTGGACGTGACGGTGACCCAGGGCTTGCCGGTGCCGTCGTGGTCGACCTGCAGGTTGGCGTCGGCCTTGTTGCCGCCGACGCCGAAGCCCTGGGGCCAACCGAGCGGCAGCGCGCCGCCGGCGGGCATCCGCGACCAGTCCAGCGCGCTGGTCGCGCCCGGCACGCCGAAGCCCGCCTTCGTCGTGCCGCGCACCGGCACGGTCTCGAACTTCTTCGAGAACGCCTCCATCGCGACGCTCCCCCACGCGTTGGCCACGGTGGTCGACCAGCGGCCGCGCTGCTGGCGTTGCAGCGTGCCGGTGACGATGCGCGGCACGTCCTCGGCCCAGTCCTTGCGATCGAGCACCGCCAGCGTCATGCGCACGCTGTTGACGTCGCCATTGCTCATGAGCCACCACCAGCTGTCGTCGCGCTCGGTGGAGAAGGCGAGCCGCGTGCCTTGCACGTTCAGGCGGGCGCGCAGGATCTGCTGCGCTTCCTCGACGCGCTTGTCGTGATCCTTGATCGCCGGCATGCGGTCCAGGATCTGCAGCCAGTCGATGACCGCGCCGGTGGGCCACTGGTTCGGCAGGATCTGCAGCGAGTCCAGCATGCGCGGCTGCGCCTTGCCGTAGCGGCTCAGCGCCTCGATCGCAGCGAGCTTGCGCACGTCCAGGTCGCCCTTCGTGAGGAAGGCCGGATGCCAGAAATCGCGGTTGACGTGGCCCTCGACGAAGCCGATCAGGCCGCGCTCCAGGCTGGCCTTGGCGTCGTCGGGCAGCGCGAAGTCGTAGCCCAGACGCGTGGCCTCGTCGCTGATGGCCAGCACGTAGGCGGTCAGGCTGTCGCTGCCGTCACGCGCGCGGCCGTTCGGGAAGTAGGTCAGCAACCCGTCCTCGTCCTGGTACAGCGAGATCTGGCCGATCAGCGCGTGCCAGCGCGCGGTGTCGCGCAGGCCGATGGCCTCCGAGGCACGCTGCTCGAAGCAGTCCCACGGATACCACTGGAAGTAGTCGCGCACGCCGGGCAGGCCGTCGCCCAGCTTCGGCTTGAGCGCCACCTCGATGCCGCCGCGCAGCCTGCCCGTGCCGTCCGGCAAGGCGTTGACCGGCGGCGCGACGGGCACGCGCATCGTCTTGTCCAGCTGCATCAGTGTGGCCTGCTGCACCGTCACCGGCACGGCCTGCGCCACCTTCTGCGCGAATTTCATGCGGTCGTGCGCATTGCCCGCGTCGGCCGCAACCGTCCACGCCAGGCTGTCGACGTTGAACGGCACGTCCACGTCCCAGGACACGTCCGCCGCCGCGCCGGCCGCGATCGTGACCGTCTGCGCCGGCAGCGGCTGCGCGCCGGCCGACGCCGCCAGCGACGCGCTCATCGCCGCCTTCGACGTGTTGCGCAGCGTGAACATCGCCTTGTAGTGGTCGCCCTCGCGCACCAGCGGCGGCACGCCCGAGACGATCTGCAGGTCCTGCGTGGCGGCGATGGTCGCCTGGCCGGTGCCGAACAAGGCGGACTGCGCGCCCTGCACCACGTCGACCACCGCGACGATGCGGAAGCTCGTGAGCGAGTCGTTGAGCGGCACGCCGACGACGGCCTCGCCCTTCGCATCGAGCACCACGGCCGGGCGCCACAGCAGCAGGGTGTCGAACAGCTCGCGCGTGGGGAACTGGCCGCCGCCGCCGCCCGGGGGCGCGGCCTTCTTGCCGAAGTGGCGCTTGCCGATGATCTGCATC
>DATCRO010000041.1:0-11447 GCA_036569025.1 Burkholderiaceae bacterium | reverse complement strand
CCGCAGGACGAGGGCCTGCCGTGGGCATGGATCGTCGCGGCCGGGGTGCTGCTCGCGGCGATCGCCGCGGCGGTCGTCATGCGCGCGCGAGGCCGTCGGGCGGGTCGTTCGAACCGCGGGCGCTGACCCGCCCTGCGCGGGTCAGTCGTCGTTGGCCGCGCCGGCCACGACGTGGCCCTGCTCGGACACGTTGCCGTTGGACGCCTGGCCCACCGCGCGGCGCATCAGCGACGTCGCGTCCTTGCCGTGCGCCGGATACTGGCCGATGCCCACGGTGCCCATCACCGGGAGATCCTGCCCGGCGACGCTGAACGGCTGCTTGAGCGAGGCCAGCAGCTTGCGCGCGACGCCCTCGGCGTCGGCCTCGGCGTCGATCCAGGCCAGCAGCACGCCGTACATGTCCGAGCCCAGCGACGCCACGACGTCGCTCGCGCGCAGGGCCGCGCGCAGGCGCACGGCGGCCTTGCGGCGCAGCACGTTGGCGGCCTCGGCGCCGAGCGACAGTTCGGCCGCGCGGAAACCTTCCAGCCGCAGCACGATCAGCGCCATCGCCGCGGGCTCGCGCTCGCGCAGCGCCAGCAGGTGGGTCATGTGTTCCAGCAACTGCGCGTGCGTGGGCAGGCCGGTGGTCAGGTCGGTGGAGAACGCGCGCCTGGCGCTGGCGTCCATGCGCTTGCGCTCGATGGCCACGCGCAGCACGCGGCCGAGCGAATCGTCGCTGGCGTGGCGTTTGGCCAGCACGTCCTGCACGCCCATCTGCAGCAGCTTGATGCACTGGGCGGGCGTGGGCTCGGGCGCGACGACGACCACCGCGACGTCCATCACCGCGTGCGACAGGCCGGGCCAGGCCAGCAGCCTGTCGTAGTCCGCCGGCGTCCTGACCTCGATGAGCAAGGCGTCGCAGGCGCTGTCGTGCAAGGCATCGGCGACGCCGCCCAGGTCCTTGCACGGATTGACCACGAACGGCCCGTAGGACGAGGTGAACAGATCCGGCGCGACGGCACTGAGACAGATGACCTGATACGGATTTCCCATGGGCGCCAACGTTGGATTGGCTTGCATGATGCCCCGGATTTGCTGCAGTGCACAGACATGGAAACACTGAATCGGGCCATGGGAAGGCTTTCGGCCGGCACGCCGGGATAGCCCCTTTGCAAACGCCTCGGACCGGCTACGCGTTCAGTCTGCCGACAGCCGCCTCCCCCTAGTTCCGGGTACACCGGTGACACCGCTGCGGCCCAGCGGAAACAATGGCGACGAGCGTCGCGAGAATGGCATCAGCAGGGGGGGCCGGAGACGACGAGGGGGGCCGCATCGTGCTGGGCAAACGAATCACCGAATCCGAATTCCGCGCCGCGCTGCGGCAGGCCGAACAGGCGCCGCGCTGGCTCGACATCGACGCCGACGCGATGCGCGGCCACTACAACCGCACCGGCTTCCAGGTGCGGCACCGCCTGGCCGAACACCCGCTGTTCACCGCTGACGCGCTGTTCAAGCTCGCGCGCCGGATGCCGGTCTCCGCCGTCAAGTACCGCTTCGGCAGCGTGCCCGGCAACACGCATTTCGATTCGTCCATCGAACGCTTCCGCGGCGACCTGACGCTGGACGATGCGCTCGACCACCTCGTCGAGAAGCGCGCGTACGTCGCCCTCTACAACCCGGAGAAGGACCCCGAGTACGGGCCCGTGATCGAGGGCCTCCTGGCCGAGATCGGCCTCGCCGCACGGCCCTACGAGCGCTTGTTCAACTGGTACTCGACCTACGTGTTCATCTCGGCGCACGACGCCGTCACGCCGTACCACATGGACCGCGAGATGAACTTCCTGCTGCAGATCGCCGGCCGCAAGACGGTCCAGCTGTGGGACCCGCGCGACGACGCGGTCATGCGGCCCGAGCAGCGCGACCACCTGTTCTCGTTCGACGCCGACGCGCGCCCCGCCTGGCACGAGGGCCTGCCCGCGCGGGCCCGCGTCTTCGAGCTGGAGCCGGGCCTGGGCGTGCATCACCCGTTCATCGCACCGCACCTGGTCACCACGGGCCAGAATTTCTCGATCTCGCTGGCCATCACGTACCGCACGCCGCATTCGGACGTCATGAGCGACGCCCACGCCTTCAACGATCGCATGCGCCCCTACGGCCTGGGCCGCATCCCCGTGGGCAGCCACCCGGTGGTCGACGTCGCCAAGGCGTACGCCATGCGCGGCGTGCGCGCCGCCAGGCAGGCGCTGCATCGCGGCGAGCGGCGCGACAAGGACAGCGGCGAGCCCGCGACCGGCCGCTCCTGAACCGCGGCGCAGCCGCCGACACCCGCGGCGGGCCCTTCGCGGCTCGGCTAGAATCCGTCGCGAACTGCGGGTGTAGTTCAATGGTAGAACGGCAGCTTCCCAAGCTTCATACGTGGGTTCGATTCCCATCACCCGCTCCACATCCCTGATCGCGCGGCCGCAGTGCGCCGCCAGGCGGGGTGCGAGGCCTCAGGCCTTGCGCGCGTAGCGATCCAGCAGCTTCGGCCACGACCCGGCCACCGACTCCACGAGTTCGCCGAACGCCGCGCGTTCGTTGTCGCGGCGCGCCGCGTCGGCCGCGTCCTGGCTGCCCCAGACGCTGGCGCGCGTGTCGCTGCGCTTGGTCGATTCGTAGGTCGAGTAGACATACCCCGTGCGGGTGTCGACGAGCAAGGCCGACGCCGTCGTGCTGACCGCGATCCTGCGCGTCGGCAGGAAGCCCAGCGAGACGGCCGTCAGCGGCGTGGCCTGGTCCTCGTTGAAGAACGCGGTGTCGAAGGTATAGACCAGCATCAGGTCGGCGTGCACGCGCGCCGCGGCCTCGCGCAGGTCCTTCTCGCTGCCGGGATGCTCGGGCAGCAGCATGCGGTTCAGGCCCGTGACGCCGTCGACCTGCGGCAGCTTGCCAAGGCGGTCGAACTGCGCGTCGTCCTCCACCTCGCGCGTGGTCACCACGCTGTAGCGGCTGCCTGCGGGGCCGGCCGAGGGGCCGAGGTGGAAGTTGGCGTACGTGGGCCCCTGCACGCGCACGAGCGCGATGGCGGCCGGGAACGGCGCACTCGGCTTGGCCGCGAAGCCCTCCTGGATCGACACCGGCGCGAACGCCTGCAGGTCGGCCTTGGCGCCGGGCACGATGTAGCTCTGGGCGCAGCCCCCGAGGGCGGCCAGGGCGGCGAGACTGGCGGACACGAGCAGGCGGGACAGCGGCATGGCGACGATTCCACGGGACGGCGACGGCGGCTTGCCGACCGCCAGGAGCTTAGGGCGACGCGGGCGGCGGCGATGTCGGACAAACGCCCGTCCTGTCGAGCGGGATCGCCCGGTACCATGCGCGTCGACCCACGCCGTCCCCTCACGATTCCCGCGCATGAAAGCCTCGACGACCCTGTGCCTCGCCGCCCTGCTGGCGCTGGCCGCCTGCGACCGCCACGAGTCGGACGCCCCGCCCCCGCCCGAGCCGGCCGCGTCGGACAACAGCGCCTTCCTCGAGGGCGGCCATCCCGCGGAACAGGCGGCGCCGGAGTCCGCGCAAGCGTCGGCGGCCGCGCCGCATGTCGACCGCGGGCCGCCGCCGGAGGTGCCGGCCATCGTGCGCGACGGCGTGCGCTACGCCCAGGGCGACCAAGGGCGCGACCCCGGACTGCCGCAGGCCAGCGGCATGCTGGTCGCGTCGGACGACTTCAGCGGCAAGCGCCTGTGGACGCTGGCGGTCTACTCCGAAGGCGCGGACGCACGCCGCACGCCCGACGCGCGCTGGGTCTTCTTCAAGTCGATGGCGTTCGATCCGGACGGCCGGCTGCGCATCGTCGACGAGGACGACAAGGCCTACCTGGTCGACGTTCGGCGGCGCACGTCGACGCCGGTCGCCGCCAGGTAGCTCCGTTGGCCGGGGTGACGGCCTGGCAGGTGTTGGCCGCGCAGCCGAGCGTGGGCGGAGCGACCACGGTCATATGAAGGCCGCGGCCGCTCGGGGCCGCCGTCGGTCAGCGATAGAACGCGCTGGGCGGCTCCCCGAACTGCCGCTTGAACATGGCGGCGAACGCGCTCGGGCTGTCGTACCCGAGCGCCAGCGCGACGTCGACCACCTTGTCGCCGACGGCCAGCCGCTCCAGCCCGTGCAGCAGCCGCGCCTGCTGGCGCCATTGGCCGAAGGTCATGCCCGTCTCGCGCGCGAACAGGCGCTGGATGGTCTTGACGTCGATCTCCAACGTCCTGGCCCAGTCGGCCAGCGTGGAGGTGTCGTCGGGCTGGTCGGCGATGCGCTCGCAGATGCGGCGCAGGCGTTCGTCGGCGGGCTGCGGCAGGTACAGCGGAAGTACCGGCAAGGCGTGCAGTTCGTCCAGCAGCAGGCGCATGAGGCGGCCGTCGCGCGAGTCGGCCTGGTAGGGCAGCGGCACCTGCATGGCGGCGCGGATCAGCTCGGCCAGCAGGCCCGAGACGCCCACCGCCTGCGCCTTTCCGGGCAGGTGCACCGCCGCGTCCGGCCGCACGTAGATGCTGCGCATGTGCACGACGCCGATGCAGCGGATGCGGTGCGATACGCCCGGGGGCATCCAGATCGCGCGCGTCGGCGGCACGATCCACTGGCCGCCGTCGCCGGCCACCATCATCACGCCGTGGTCGGCGTAGACGAGCTGGCCCCGGGCGTGGTGGTGCAGCTCGATGACGTGGCCGGCCGGGTAGTCGGTCGCCTTGGTGACGACGGGCAGCGCGTCGACATGGCGCTCGTCGGGCGCGACGGGGCGGTAGACGGAATCGGCCGGGGCGGTCATGGGCGGGGGATCGAAGAGTGATGTCCTTTTCGCGCGGATCGAAGCCCGAACGGCGCGAGACAGGCATCGATGTTATTCCTAGCATCGAGTCTTCGCACACCCACTGACCCCCATCAAGCCATGTCCAGCCCAGCCGCCACCCTGCCCCGACCGCTCCAGGCCAACCGGACCTCGTTCCGCGTGCTGGGCGCGATCAGCACGGCTCACATGATCAACGACATGATGCAGTCGCTGATCGTCGCGATCTACCCGGTGCTCAAGGGCGAATTCGCGCTGAGCTTCACGCAGGTCGGCCTGATCACGCTCACCTACCAGCTGACGGCGTCGCTGTTCCAGCCGCTGGTGGGCCTGTACACCGATCGCCGGCCGGTTCCGTACTCGCTGCCGGTGGGCATGACGTTCACGCTGTCCGGTCTCCTGATGCTGGCGTGGTCGCCCGACTTCGCCGTCGTGCTGCTGGCCGCCGCGCTGGTGGGCACGGGCTCGTCGATCTTCCATCCCGAGTCCTCCCGCGTGGCGCGCATGGCCTCGGGCGGCCAGCACGGCCTGGCGCAATCATTGTTCCAGGTCGGCGGCAACACGGGCAGCGCGCTCGGCCCGCTGGTGGCCGCCGCCGTGATCGTGCCGCGCGGCAAGGGCAGCGTCGCATGGTTCGGGCTCGCCGCGCTGCTGGGCATCGTGCTGCTGCTGCAGGTCAGCCGGTGGTACGGCGCCCACCGCAAGGCGGCCGCCAAGGGTGCGCTGCGCGCGCACACCGCCACGTTCGGACGTGGACGCGTGGCCTTCGTGGTAGCGGTGCTGCTGGTGCTGATCTTCTCGAAGTACTTCTACATCGCGAGCATCTCGAGCTTCTACACGTTCTACCTGATCGAGAAGTTCGGCCTGTCGGTGCAGTCGGCGCAGATGCACCTGTTCCTGTTCCTGGCCGCATCGGCCGCGGGGACGCTGGTCGGCGGCCCGGTGGGCGACCGCATCGGCCGCAAGCCCGTGATCTGGGGCTCGATCCTGGGCGTGGCGCCGTTCGCGCTGGCGCTGCCGCACGTGGGGCTCGCCTGGACGACGACGTTCACGATCCTGATCGGCCTGATCCTGTCGTCGGCGTTCTCGGCCATCCTGGTGTACGCACAGGAGCTGATCCCCGGCAAGGTGGGCGCGGTCTCGGGCCTGTTCTTCGGCTTCGCGTTCGGCATGGGCGGCCTCGGCGCCGCGGCACTGGGCCTGCTGGCAGACCGCACGAGCATCGACTACGTCTACCAAGTGTGCGCGTTCCTGCCGCTGCTGGGTGTCGTCGCGATCCTGCTGCCGGACGTCCGCAAGCCTTCGCGCGCTCGCGCGTGATGCGCGGGCAGGCGCGATGCGTCATGCGAATTCCGAGCATGGATATGCGCGCTCGCCGCCGATGAGGTGAGGCGTGGGCCCGTACGATCGAAGCTGTCCCCCCAGCCTTCGAAAGTGCCTTGCATGCGCGCGTCCCGTCCCCTCCGCCGTTCCCTGCTCCTCGCGGCGCTCGCGTCCGCCGCCTTGGCCACGCAGGCCGCGCCGGTCACCTTGCTCAACGTGAGCTACGACGTGGCGCGCGAGTTCTACAAGGACTACGACGCCGCGTTCGTCGCGCATTGGAAGCAGGCCGGCGGCGAGGCGATCGTCGTGAATCAATCGCACGGCGGCTCCAGCAAGCAGGCGCGCAGCGTGCTCGACGGGCTCGAGGCCGACGTCGTCACGATGAACCAGGCCACCGACATCGACGTGCTGGCCGACCGCGGGCAGCTGCTGCCGGCGAACTGGGCCGCGCGCCTGCCGGACAATGCGGCGCCGACGACATCGGTGCCGGTGATCCTCGTGAAGAAGGGCAACCCCAAGGGCCTGCATGACTGGGCGGACCTGGCCAGGCCCGGCATCAGCGTCGTCATCCCGAACCCGAAGACCTCGGGCAACGGCCGCTACACCTATCTCGCGGCCTGGGGCAGCGTGCTCAAGGCGGGCGGCACGCCCGCGCAGGCGCGCGAGCAGGTCGCGAAGATGTTCGCCAACGTGCCGGTGTTCGACGGCGGCGGCCGCGCGGCCACCACCACCTTCGCGCAGCGCGGCATCGGCGACGCGCTGGTCACGTTCGAGAGCGAGGTCGAGCTGATCAAGGCCGAGTTCGGCGACAACTTCGACGCCGTGTACCCCAAGCGCACGATCCTCGCGGAGAACCCGGTCTCGGTGGTCGACAAGGTCGTCGACCGCAAGCACACGCGCAAGGAGGCCGAAGCCTACCTGCAGTGGCTGTATTCCGGCGAAGGCCAGGAGATCGCCGCCAGGCACCACCTGCGCCCGCGCGACGCCAAGGTGCTGGCGGCGCATGCCAAGGACTTTCCCAAGGTCGACACCTTTACCGTCGACGAGCTGTTCGGCGGCTGGAAGACGGCGCAGAAGACGCACTTCGACGACGGCGGCACCTACGACCAGATCCTGGCGGCGACCAGGCGCCAGTAGGCCTCTCCGAAGGGGTCAGGTCTTGAATCGTGCACCCGGATCCGGCGCGGACGCCCGAGGACTGCACGATTCAAGACCTGACCCCACAGCGATTCAAGACCTGACCCCACCCCTGGCGGTCAGCAGGACTTCGCGATCCACTCGATGACGCGATCGAGCGCCGGCGTCGCGCGGGCGGCGTCGGGGTGGTTGACCATCATCGCGACCGCGTACATCCGGCCGCTGGCCGCCTGCACGTAGCCGGCCAGCGCGCGGGTGTCGAGCAGCGTGCCCGTCTTCAGGAACGCGTGGCCCTCGGCGGCGGTGCCCTGCATGCGGTGCTGCAGCGTGCCGTCCATGCCGGCCACGGGCAGCGACAGCAGGAACTCGCGCAAGCGCGGCGCATGCCAGGCGTTGGCCAGCAGCTGCGCCAGCGCGCGCGGCTTGGCGCGCTCGCCGCGCGACAGGCCCGAGCCGTTCTCGACCTGCACGTCGCCCGCGGCCAGGCCCTGGCGCAACAGCCACTCGTGCATGCGCGCCTGCGCCTCGGGCAGCGTGGCCGCGCGCAGCGGGAAGCCGCGCGCGAGCGCCAGCATCAGATGGCGCGCGGTGACGTTGTTGCTGGACTTGTTCATGTCGTGCAGCACCACCGGCAGCGGCTGCGACAGGTGCACGGCCCACGGCAGCTGCGGCTTGCCGTCGGGGCCGTTGGGCAGCAGGGACGCGCCGACCTGGCGCGGCCGCTCGATGACGGTGCCGCTCAGCGAGCCGCCGGCTTCGGCCCACAGGCCGGCCAGCGCGCGCGTGGTGAACAACGCCGGCGCCTCGGGCACCAGCTCCAGCTCGCGATGGCCGCAGGTGTTGCCCCAGGAGCCGAAGACGTCGACGTGCGAGCCCGCGGCGTCCTCGACGAGCCGCGCGCCCGCCGTGCAGCCGCCGCGCATGCCCACCTTGTTGACGATGCGCACGCCCGCCAGCGGCGGCTCGAGCGAGACGGCCGCCTTGCCGGCCCGGCCCGGGCTGCCCGGGTCGATGCCCACGTGCAGCAGGCCTTCGTCGATCGCGAACGCGTCGGGTCGCACGTGGTAAGCGCGGCCCGTGCTGGGCGGCGGCGTGTTGGCGAAGTCGCCCTCGGTCAGGTCGAAGGCGTAGCGGTCGAGCACGATGTTGCCGGCGATGCGCTTCAGGCCCTTGGCGTGCAGCTGGGCGAACCACTCGCGCAGTTCGGCCGAGGTCAGGCGTGCGTCGCCGCCGCCGACGATCAGCAGGTCGCCCAGCAGCGTGCCGTCGACCAGCGCCCCCTGCAGGAAGGCGAAGGTGCGCCAGCGGAAGTTGACGCCCAGGAGATCGAGTGCGGCCAGCGAAGTGACCACCTTGGTCGTCGACGCCATCGCGTAGCTGGCCTCGGCATTGACCGCCACCAGCGGCGAGACCGCGTCGACCGGCCGCACGTACGCGCCGAAGCTGGCCAGCGGCAGGCCGCTTGCGCGCAGCAGCGCTTCGCCCGTCTGCTCGGCCGTGACGGCGCGGCGTGGTCCCGAACCGTGCGATGCCACGCCCGGCGACTGGATCGCCCAGGCGAGCGGCGACGCCAGCACGGCGCCCGCGCCCAGCAGACGCCGCAACGCCGCACGGCGACGGCCGTCCGGCGCATCCAGGTCGCAGGGGGTTCGGGCAAAATGCCGCATCCCGCGAGACTAGCCGCGGGCACCCGGCCGAGAAATACCAAATAACGCCCGGGGAGCTACCCTACTCGTGGCCTTCGCCACTTCCTGTCCAGCATGACCCCAGATCCCCACGCCCCGGGCACGCCGCCTTCGCAAGACGGCAGCGCCGCCGCATCGGAAACGTCCTCCGGCCATCCGCGCCGCGCCATCCGCAGCTTCGTGCTGCGCGCCGGCCGCATGGGCAGCGGCCAGATGAAGGCGCTGGAGACGCTCGGGCCGCTGTACGTGCTGCCCTGGCAGCCCGCGCCGCTGGACTTCGACCGCGCCTTCGGCCGCCACGCGCCGGTGATCCTGGAGATCGGCTTCGGCATGGGCGGCGCGACGGCGGAGATCGCCGCGGCACGGCCGCAGGACGACTTCATCGGCATCGAGGTGCACACCCCGGGCGTGGGCGCGCTGCTCAAGCGCATCGAGGAGCGCGGCCTGACCAACCTGCGGCTGGTCCAGCACGACGCCGTCGAGGTCCTGCGCGACATGATCCCGCCCGCCTCGCTGGCCGGCATCCACGTGTACTTCCCCGACCCGTGGCACAAGAAGAAGCACAACAAGCGCCGGCTGATCCAGGCGCCGTTCGTCAAGGAGCTGAGTGCGCGCCTGGCACCCGGCGGCTACCTGCACTGCGCCACCGACTGGCAGCCCTACGCCGAACAGATGCTGGAAGTGCTCGGCGCGGAACCCACCCTGGCCAACACCGCCGACGGCTACGCCGAGCGCCCCGACTGGCGGCCGCTGACGAAGTTCGAGAACCGCGGCATCAAGCTGGGCCACGGGGTGTGGGACCTGGTGTTCACCAAGCGCTGAATCGCGCGGCAGGACGGCCTGGTTCCCAGCTCTTGCCGGCGCGGCCGCTCACCCGCCGACCGAAAGTTCAAGGGAGCGGCGGAACCGGCTCCGCCGGGCCGCTCGCGGCCGGCCCCCTCGGGGGGCAGGGAGCGCGAGCGACCGTGGGGGCTCAACTTTCCCAGGTCACCATGTGGGTCATCCACGTCGCGAGCACAACGATGCCGAAGGCGATGCGGTACCAGGCGAACGGGATGAAGGTGTGCGTGGCGACGTAGCGCAGCAGCCAGCGCACGCAGACCCACGCCGCGAGGAACGACACGATGAAGCCGACCGCGAACATCGGCAGGTACTCGTGCGCGTTGGAGGCCAGCTCGTGGCGCACCTTGAACACTTCCAGCACGCTCGCGCCGATCAGCGTCGGGATCGCCAGGAAGAAGCTGAACTCGGTGGCCACCGGGCGCGACAGGCCCACCAGCAGGCCGCCGATGATCGTCGAGCCCGAACGGCTGGTGCCGGGGATCATGCCGAAGCACTGGCAGAAGCCGACCTTGAGCGCATCCATGGCGGTCATCTGGTTGATGTCGGTGACGCGCGGCTCGCGGCCCTTGCGGCTCTCCACCAGCAGGATGATCAGGCCGCCGACGATGAACGCGCCGGCCACGACAGGCCCGTTGAACAGGTACCGGGTGATCTGCTTGTGGATCGCGAAGCCGATCACCGCAGCCGGCAGGAAGCCGATCAGGATGTTGGACACCAGGCGCCGCGAGACGGGGCTGGAGCCGAGCGTGCCCAGCGTGCGGGTGATGAGCTGCCAGTAGACGATCAGGATGGCCAGGATCGCGCCGGGCTGGATGGCGACCTCGAACGCGTGCATCACGTTCTCGTCGACGCCGGGCTTGAGCAGCGCCTCGGTCAGGATCAGGTGGCCCGTGGACGACACCGGCAGGAACTCGGTGAGTCCCTCGACGATGCCCATGATGGCAGCCTTGATCAACAACAACGTATCCACGCTCGACGCTCCGTGAGGCCGCCCGCGGCCCGTGCTTGCTAGAAGCGCGCGATGATACGCGGCCCGGGTGACGCGGGCCTGTCCTGCTTGCGCGAACCCGTCAGTTCGTGCGCGGCGAGACCGTCATGTGCAGGCCCTGCGGCGTCACGGTGATCGGCGAGGCCACGAGGTTCAGCCGGTCCATCTCGTCGGCCTGCGCGGGCTTCATGCGATAGATCACCAGGTTCTCCAGCGCGCCTTCGGCCACCAGCCCGCCGATGCGCTGCGCGGCGCCATGCAGGTTGCTCGAGCCGCTGGCCAGCGTCAGCTCGCGCACGCGCACCTGGGTCATGCGGATCGTGTGGTCGGACGGCTGGAAGCGCAGGCCGTAGTCGAGCTTGATGTGCGCGTTGGCGGTGTTGCCGAACAGCCGGTCGACCGCGGCCACGTCGAGCTCCGTGCCGACGCGGTTGCCCTGCGGGATCAGCGTGAGCTGCGGATTGGTGATGGACAGGTCGACCACCTCCAGCACCTTGCGCTCCATCGGGAACTGGCGCGCCAGCAGCAGCGTCAGCTGCGATTCGCTGATGTCCACGTCGTGCGAGCCGAGCAGGCCGGCGCAGCCCGACAGCAGCGCAAGCAGCGCCAGCACGCCGGCCCACAGCGCGCTCGCCGCCGCGATCGCGCGCAGCACGGCGCGCCGCCGGTATCGCCG
>DATCRO010000040.1:0-3244 GCA_036569025.1 Burkholderiaceae bacterium | reverse complement strand
AGGCGTCGAACGTCGTCGTGTTCTTCATCATGGCCATCGTGCTCATGATCCGGCCCGCCGGGCTGTTCGGGAAGGAGAAGTGATGAACTGGCTCGGCCAAGGCGTGGATCGCGCCGGCAAGATCGCCTGGATCGTGGCGCTGGCGTTCCTGGTGGTCGCCCCGTTCGTGGGCGTCTACCCCATCTTCATCGCGCAGGCGCTGTGCTTCGCCATCTTCGCCATCGCGTTCAACCTGCTGCTCGGCTACACGGGCCTGCTGTCGTTCGGGCATGCGGCCTTCTTCGGCGGCGCCGCCTACGTCACGGCCTGGCTGCTGCAGGAAAAGCACCTGACGCCCGAGCTGGCGATCATCGGCGGCATGCTCGCCGCCGCGGCCGCGGGCCTCGTGATCGGCGCGATCGCCATCCGGCGCCAGGGCATCTACTTCGCGATGGTCACGCTCGCGCTGGCGCAGATGCTGTACTTCTTCTTCCTGCAGGCGCCGTTCACCGGAGGCGAGAATGGCCTGCAGGGCATCGAGCGCGGCAAGCTGCTGGGCCTGATCCCGCTCGAGGGCGACCTGGCGCTGTACTTCTTCGTGCTGGCGGTGTCCGTGGCCGTGTTCCTGCTGGTGCTGCGCATCGTGCACTCGCCCTACGGCCAGGTGCTCAAGGCAATCCGCGAGAACGAGCCGCGCGCCATCTCGCTGGGCTACAACGTCGACCGCTACAAATTGCTCGCGTTCGTGCTGTCGGCCTCGCTGGCCGGCCTGGGCGGCTCGCTCAAGGTGCTGGTGCTGCACCTGGCCACGCTGCAGGACGTGCGCTGGGAACAATCCGGCGAGGTCATCCTGATGACGCTGCTGGGCGGCCTGGGCACCTTCGCCGGCCCGGTCGTCGGCGCCTTCACGGTGATCGGCCTGCAGAACTACCTGTCCGACCGCGCCGGCTCGTGGACGAACGTGATCATCGGCTGCATCTTCGCGCTGTGCGTGGTGGCGTTCCGCAAGGGCGTGGTCGGAGAGTTGCTGGCGTGGCAGCAGCGCCGCGCGAAGAAGTGACGGCAGCCTGAGGCGATGCGCATCGTCGCCCATCGCCCGTCGGCATGGTTCCTCGCGGAAGACGACGGCGACCTGCTGCTGGACGTCAACTGCAACAGCGGCCCCGCCGGCTTCAGCGTACTGGCGCGCCTGACACCGGCCGAACGCGCCGAGCACGCCGCCCGCGGCGACGCGGCGCTCGACGCGCTGGCCGGGCGGATCCAGGACGCGGGGCCGCCCGCATTCGCACAGCGCGACGTGGGCCGCGAGATCGGCGAGCGCTTCCACGCCTGCGTGATGGCCTGGCTGGCGGCCCGGCGCGCCGCTGGCGACCCCCCGGCGCCCTGACGTCGCCCGACTCGTGTCCAATACGGGCATGAGTTTCGAATCCCTGGGCATGGCCGCCCCCCTGCTCGCCGCCGCGAAGCAGCGCGGCTATCTCGGCCCCACGCCCATCCAGTCTGCCGCCATCCCGCCCGCGCTCGCGGGGCGCGACGTGCAAGGCGCCGCCCGCACCGGCTCGGGCAAGACGCAGGCTTTCGGCTGGCCGGTGCTGCAGCGCCTGGCCGAGGCCGGCGTGCCGCCCGAAGGCCGCAAGCGCCCCGTGCGCGCGCTCGTGCTCGCGCCCACGCGCGAACTCGCGGCGCAGATCGGCGAGTCGCTGCGCGAGGACGCGCAGCACCTGCCCGCCGCGCTGAAGATCGCGATCGCGTACGGCGGGGTGTCGATCAACCCGCAGATGATGCGGCTGCGCGCAGGCGCCGACATCGTCGTCGCCACGCCCGGCCGCCTGCTCGATCTCGTCGACCACAACGCCGTGTCGCTGTCGGCCGTGCAGACGCTGGTCCTGGACGAGGCCGATCGCCTTCTCGATCTCGGCTTCGCCGACGAGCTTCAGCGGGTGCTCGCCCTGCTGCCGCCGCGCCGCCAGACGCTGCTGTTCTCGGCCACCTTCCCGGGCGCCGTCACCACGCTGGCCGACGCGCTGCTGCATGACCCCGTGCGCATCGCGCTGGCCGGCGCCGCCGACGCGAGCGCCGCCGCGACCGAGGCGCGGGCCTCGGCCACCGCGCACATCCACCAACGCGCGATCGCCGTCGACACGGCTTCCCGCACCCAGCTGCTGCTCAAGCTGGTGCGCGACCACGGCTGGAAACGCGTGCTCGTGTTCGTGGCGACGCAGTACGCGGCCAGCCACGTCGCGTCCAAGCTGCACATCGGCGGCCTCAAGGCGGAGGCCTTCCACGGCGACCTGAGCCAGGGCCGGCGCACGCAGTTGCTGGACGACTTCAAGGCCTCGCGCCTGCAGGTGCTGGTGGCCACCGACCTGGCCGCACGCGGCATCGACATCGAGCAGCTGCCGGTGGTCGTCAACTACGACCTGCCGCGCTCCGCCGACGACTACGTCCACCGCATCGGCCGCACGGGCCGCGCGGGTCAGGCCGGGCACGCGGTGAGCTTCGTGCCGGCCGCCAGCGAGGCGCACTTCCGCCTGATCGAGAAGCGCCAGGGCCAGCGCGTGCCGCGCGAGGTCATCGCCGGCTTCGAGCCGAAGCAAGCCGCGCCGGCCAAGGGCGCGGCCGAGGCGCCGCACGGCACGGGCGGCGTCAAGGGCAAGCGCCCGAGCAAGAAGGACAAGCTGCGCGCCGCTGAGGCCGCCCGCGCCGCCGAGCGCGCGGCGCGGGCCGCCAAGCGCAAGAAGTAGCGCGGCCGCGCCTTCAGGCGTCGCCGTCGTGGCGCGAGCGCGGGAACGTCTTCAGCCCGTCGCCGAACTTCACCCACGGGAGGTCGTGGCTCAGCCAGGAATGGTGCGTCGGCGGCGTCGCGGACGGATCGTCCAGGCTGCAGGTGGCCACCTCCACCCAGCCCGGGTCGTCGGCGTGCACGTACGCGACATGCGTTCCGCAGCGGCCGCAGAACCAGCGCGTGACCGGCGGCGTGGTGGAAAACGTGCACGGCGTGCCCTGCGTGAACGCGAACCGGGCGGCCGGCACCGACAGCCACCCCACCACCGGCGCCGCGAACAACCGCCGGCAGGTGCGGCAGTGACAGACCATGCTCGCGACCGGCGTGTCGGACAGGCGGTAGCGGAGGGCGCGGCAGAAGCAGCCGCCTTCCAGGTGCTGGGCTTGCATGGCGACGTCCTGTCGATGATCGGAAGCGGGAGTGTACGGATCGGCTGTCCGGCAGGGCATGCGGGCTGTTACGTGAAGGCGAGGTAAATGC
>DATCRO010000039.1:0-9507 GCA_036569025.1 Burkholderiaceae bacterium | reverse complement strand
GGCGTGCATCGTCTTCAATTCACGTCACGGAGAACCGCATGCGCCTGGCCCCCGGCACCATCCATTTCCTCACCCTGGGCGTCGCCTCGCTCGCCATGCTGTCCGCGTGCGGCGGCGGCTCCGACGCCGCGCCGACGCCGCCGGCGCCCACGCCCAGCGCGACGCACCTGACCGGTTCCGCGGCGGTCGGCGCCCCGATGACCCAAGGCACGTTGCGCGTGATCGACGCCACGGGCGCCGTCGTGGCGCACGACATCCCCATCAACGCGGACGGCACCTACGACGCCGGCGTGCTGACCGGCACCGGCCCCTGGCGCATCGAGGCCTGCGGCTACACGGGCGCCAACTACGGCTGCATCTACTCCGTCGCGCAGGCGGCGGGCACGGCCAACGTCACGCCGCTGACGAGCGCCATGATCACGCTGGCCACCGGTCAGAAGGCGGACGCCGTGATGTCGGCCGCGAGCGCGCCCGGCGCGTCGGCGCTCGACGCCGCGCAGGACCAGCTGCGCAGCGGCCTGGCCGGCACGCTCAGCGACGCCGGCGTGCCTTCAGACATCGACTTCACCACCGGTGCGCTGCAGGCCGGTTCGCGCTCGGGCTACGACCGCGTGCTCGACGCCGTGGACGTGACGACCGGCACCGACAACGGCGCCTTCGTGCAAGTCACCCCGCGCATGGGCGACGGCAACCTCTACATGACCGCCGGCAGCACGACCGGCACGATCACCGCCGACGCCGGCGCGGCCACGCTGCCGCTGGACGGCCTGGAGACGCTGTTCAAGAAGATGACCGCCGCCGTCGCGAGTGCGCCGGCGTGCGCCGACCCGACGACGGGCCTGGCCTCGGTCGTCGCCAGCGACGCGCACATCAGCATGGGCGACGGCACGTTGACGGGCGGCGCGCAGGTGTCCACCGGCCTGTGCCAGTTCTTCGCCTCGGGCGCGGACACGGGCGGGGGCGCGATCTGGGGCTCGCAACTGGTCAGCCCCGTGCTGGGCCGCTGCGACCTCACCGGCGCCGATCCGCTGTGCGCGATCAGCTTCGCGATCCAGATGCCCGACGGCACGATCCAGAACGTCGGCGACGGCATCGGCGTCGTCTACCGCGACAAGCACTGGCAGTTCTACGGCGACCTGCTGCCGATGGCCATCAACGCCAACGCGGCCGTCCAGCGCAGCGTGCGCGTCGACGATCCGGGCACGCCGGTGCAGTACCAGCGCGCGCTGCAGTTCGACATCGCGCGCACCGACGGCGTGGCCTGCGCGGTGCTGAGCGCGCGCAACGACGCGCACACGACGATCGCGGTCTACAAGGTCTTCTCGCCGACCGTGCCGCGCATGTCGCTGTGGACGACCGACGGCATGAGCAACGTGGCGAGCACCGACCCGGCCGCCGGCGCTCTGCGCAGCGGCGACGACACCTGGCTGTCGCTGCCGCAGGGCACCGCGGGCGACGACGTCATCCGCACGTTCTACCGCGCCGGGCGCACGATCGACGTGGCGATCTACTCGGACGCCGCGTGCACGGCGCCGGCCACGGTCGGCGGCAGGAGCAGCTTCGCGGTCGACGTCGCCGGCATGCCGCCGGTCGATTCCGCGATGGCAAGCCTGCCGTGGGGCACGCTGACGGACGGCACCGTCGCCGCGCTGGAGGCGTTCACCGTCGACGGCGGCCACACCAGCAGCTTCAGCAGCACCTGGACGTTCGCCGACGGCGTCACCGGCTTCGAGCAATCGGTGTTCTGCACCGCCGGCTCGTGCGGCGACGGCGAGCCCGCGCGCCTGGGCGACACGCGCATCCGTCCGGGCGCGCTGAGCGCGGTGACGCCGCTCAAGGCGCCGGCCACCCACGTGCTGGCGGGCGACTTCAAGGAGTACATCCTGGGCGGCCGCGACGCGACCGGCATGAACATCGAGAGCGAGTTCTTCAGCTGCACCTCGACGCCGGCCGGCCAGATGTGCGGCCAGGGCCCCGCCCCGATCGGCAGCGGCGGCACGACCACCGGCCCGACCGCGTCGCACAAGCGCACGCATTGAACGGCGCGGGCCGCGGCGGCCCGCCCTGAGCAAGGCCCGGCACCGTCCGGGCCTTTGCCGTTTCAGTTGCGGCCCTGGATCACGCGCAGCGGCGGCTTGCTCGGGGTCGCCGGCTCTTCGTCGGCGACGCGCGTGCGGTTGCGGCCCGCGTGCTTGGCGTCGTAGAGCGCTTCGTCGGCCTGCGCAATCAACTCGTCGATGGCCTCGCAGCCCGGCGCGACCGCCGCCACGCCGATGCTCACCGTCACGCCGCACAGGCCGCTGGCCAGCGGCGCCGCGCCCGGCACCGGTTCGCCGACCGCCACGCGCAGCCGCTCGGCGATCGCCGCGGCGGTGGGCAGGTCGGTCTCGGGCAGGATCGCGACGAACTCGTCACCGCCATAGCGGCAGAACAGGTCGGTGCAGCGCAGCACCGCCTGGCCGTGCTGCGCGACGTGGCGCAGGATCGCGTCGCCGGCGGCATGGCCGTGGCTGTCGTTGATCGTCTTGAAGCGGTCGATGTCGACGATGAAGGCCGCCGTGTACGTGCGCTGGCGGCGCGCCAGCTGCAGGTCGCGCGTGGCCTGCGTGTAGAGGGCGCCGCGCGACAGCGCGCCGGTCAGGTGGTCGGTGCGCGCCAGCTGCAGCACCCACTCGTGCATGCGGTCGGTGATCAGCAGCACGAAGCCGATGTTGCAGAACACGTCCATGATGACCAGCGCGCACAGGTACGCGGCGACGGTCGGGTCGCTCAGGTTGAGCACCTGGGCGCCCTCGGGCAGGTGCGCCGTCGTCCACAGGCGCCAGAGGTTGGCCAGGCCCCAGCCGCCCATGCCCACCATCGTGAGCACGCGGCTGACGCTGGGCGACGCGCCGACCGCGAGCGAGTATGTCGCCCACAGCGCCAGCACCGCCATGCCGCCCACCATGATCATGGCGCGCACGCGCGGCTCGGGCCAGACCAGCGTGCCGGCGATGCCCAGCATGAACAGGGCCGTGGCGCCGACGAGCCAGGCGATGGGCACGGGCTGGCGGTCGAACTGGCGCAGCGCCGCGACGGACGTGCTGCGGCCCACCAGCATCGTCCAGTTGCCCAGGATGGCCGGCACCCACACGGGCACATGGCCCTGCAGCATGTGCGCGGCCGCGGCGGCGCCGAGAAACAGGTTGGCGATGGCCCACAGGCGCAGGCCCGGCATGGTCTGGCGGATGCGGCGCTCGAGCGCCAGCACGACGATGCTGAAGACGATGCACAGCGCGGCGACCACCGCGAGCAGCGAGCGGCCGTCGATCGTCATGCGGCGATCTCCGCGGGCGACTTCCTGCGCCTGTGCATTTTTCCTGACCTCCAGGCCAAAAATTCTAGGCCGCGCGCTTTGCCGCCGGGTGGCTCATTGTGGGGATATGGCCGGGCCGCAACGCCACAGTGCGCCGCTGTGCATCGGGCCGTGTGGCTCGATAGTCAGGGCCTGTGCGCGAGCGCGTTGCGCAACACGGGCGCCAGCGTACCGACGAGCGGCGCGATCCGCGGGACGGGCGTGGCCGCGAACGACAGCACCAGGCCGCGCCAGCCCACGTGCATCGCGTAGACCGACAGCGGGATCGCCGTCACGCCGTGCGCGATGGCAGCGCGCGCGACGGCGCGGTCGTCCACGTCGTCGGGCAGCGCGAGCGTCAGGTGCACGCCGCGCGCGCCGGACACCACGGACAGGCGCTGCGTGGCGAACTCGCGCGGCAAGGCCTCGGCGAGCGCGCGCAGCATCGCCTCGCGGCGCAGCGCGTATTCGCGGCGCAGCGTGCGCACGTGGGCGGCGTAGTGGCCCTCGCGCATGAAGTCGGCCAGCACCTGCTGCACGATCTGGTCGCCGTCGCGGTAGAAGTCGGCCGACGCATCGGCGAACACGCGTTGCAGGCCTTGCGGCACCACCAGGAAGGCGACGCGGATGCCCGGGTACACCGTCTTGCTGAAGGTGCCCAGGTAGATGACGCGGCCCGCGGCGTCCTGGCCCTGCAGCGACGGGAACGGCGCGCCTTCATAGCGGTACTCGCTGTCGTAGTCGTCCTCCAGCAGCAGCGTGCCGTGGCGCGCGGCAAAGCGAAGCCACTCCAGCCGGCGCGCGAGCGGCATCGCGCCGCCGGTGGGGAACTGGTTGGACGGCGTGAGGTAGACCACGCGCGGTGCGCGCTCGCCGGCGCGCAGCATCGGCACGGGCAGGCCGTGCGCGTCGACCGGCATCGGCCGCAGCCGCAGGCCGTGGTCGGACAGCACCTGCGTGGCGGCCCAGTAGCCCGGGTCTTCCAGCAGCACGGTGTCGCCGGGGTCGCACATCAGGCGCGCGACGAGGTCGATCGACTCGCCGGTGCCGTCGGTGATGATGACCTGATCGGGCGCGCAGCGCACGCCGCGCGTGGCGCGCACATGCTCGGCGATCGCCTGGCGCAGCTCGGGCGCGCCGCCGGGCTCGCCCTGTTCGAGCTGGATCGGGTCGGCGCGCCGCAGCTGGCGTTGCTGCAGCCGGTTCCACAGCCGGTGCGGGAACAGCTCGAAATCGAACTGGCCTGGGCAGAAGGGCTGGCGCGTCCAGAACTCGTGCAGCGGATGCGAGTGGTAGCGCCGGCCGCGGCGCGAGAACGCGAGCGGGCTGGCCGCGCGCGGCGCCTCGGCCGGCTCCGTCGCCTTGGCCGCGGCCGGCAGGGCCTCGGGCGCGATGCGGCAGACGTAGGTGCCCGAGCCCTGTCCTGCCACGACGAAGCCCTCGGCGCGCAGCTGCTCGTACACCGGCACGACCGTGTTGCGCGCGATGCGCAGCGCCTGCGCCAGCGTCCGGGTGGACGGCAGCCGGTGCGCCGGCGGCACGACGCGCTCGAGGATCGCGCGCCGCATCTGCTGGGTCAGGCGCGCGCCGATCGGCAGCGCGGCCTCGTCCGCCGCGGGGTGGGCCCAGGCGTGCTGCAGCCAGTCGACGAGCGCGTCGCCTGCGAGGTGGGTGGGGGCGTTCGAGGCCATGGGCAAGCGCGATCGTACGCCAAGTGGCCCAGCCCGCTTGCCGCGAAGTGGCCCTTCCCACTGGGCCAATCGCTGCGTAAGCTCCGCGCATGACCGCATCGTCCGATTTCCATTCCGCCACTGCGCTCGCCGCGCCCCACCGCGCCGTGGTACAGGCCGCGCTGGACAGCCTGTCCGCCGAGCTGGGCGTGCCGGTGACCGCCATCGAATGCGCGGTCGGCGACTTCACGTCGGTGGCGCGCGGCAAGTCCGTCGGCCACCAGGACTTCGTGGGCATGGCCGGCTGCCGTTTCCCATCGGTGGTGTTCGGCCTGACGCTGACGGCCGGCGAGCCCGAGGCCGTGTTCGGCCCGCTGCTGCCGGCGTCCTACCTCGACATCAGCCTCGTCCCCGACCTCGCGACCCTGCGCGCCCAGCCGGGACGCGCCGGCACCGCGGCGGTGATCTGCGAGCCCGCCGGCCCGCTGCCCGCCGGCCGCTACGACCGCGCCGTGTGCGCCAGCGAATACTCGCCCCGCGCCGCCCTGCGCCGCGTGCTGGCGCGCCTCGAGCAGGCCGGCCTCGCGGCCACCGTCGCGCCGGAGCTGGAGCTGTTCCTCGTCGACCGGCGCGAGGAGGGCGGCCAGGTGAGCCTGCACGCGCCCGCGTCACGCGCAGGCGCTCCCGCGCGCGAGCGCGCCTGCGAGGCCTACTCGCTGGAGCGCACCGGCCACTTCGCCGACTACTTCGACGCGCTGTTCGCGGCCTGCCAGCTGCAGGGCATCCCGGTGTGCGGCCACGCGCACGAGGCCGCGTACTCGCAGTACGAGGTCAACTTCATGCCCGGCGAGCCGCTGGCCCAGGCCGACGCGGTGTTCCGCTTCAAGCGCCTCGCGCGCCAGGTGGCCGCGCAGTTCGGCTTCCTGTGCACGTTCGCGCCCAAGCCCTTCCTCGACCAGCCCGGCACCGGCATGCACTGGCACTTCAGCATTCATGACAGCCCGGCTCGCTCCGCTCCCCGCCCCCAGGGGGCTCACGCCGGCTCGCTCCGGAGCGGCCGAGCGCTCGCCGGCGAGGGCACCGATGTCCCCGGCGCGCACACGAACGCCTTCGCGCATCCGGATGGTCGCGACACGCCGGTGCTCGGCGCCTTCATCGGCGGCCTGCAGCGCCACGCCGACGCGGCGATGGCGTTCTTCGCGCCGCACGACATGGCGTTCGACCGCATCCGGCTGTCCAATGCCTCGCCGTCGTCGGCCAGCTGGGGCCACGACGACCGCGCCGTCGCGTTCCGGATCCCGCAGGCGAGCGCGCAGAACCGGCGCATCGAGAACCGCCTGCCCGGCGGCGATGCGAACCCCTACCTGGTCGTGGCCGCCACGCTGGGCATGGGCCTGGCCGGCATCGAGCAGGGCCTGCGGCCCGCGGGCGAGTCCGCCGGCGTCGCGCTGCCGCGCTCGCTGCCCGAGGCCTGCGACGCGCTCGAGGCGAGCGCGCTGATGCGCGAGCTGTTCGGCGCCCCGCTGGTCGACCTGTTCGTCGCGCTCAAGCGCCACGAGAGCGCCGAGCGCCACGCCGCCGCCGACCCGCGCCACCACTGGGACCTCGTCCACCTGGTCGAGCTCGCCTGATCCGGCCGCCTTTTCGTTTCCACGCCTTCCCGAGAGAGAGTTCCATGTTCCGTTCCTCGCCCGACTACGTCGACTCGTACTACGCCGCCACGTCGCGCCACCTGCAGACCAGCCGCCCGTCGCTGCAGGAGAACCTGGACGTCGACGTCTGCGTCGTCGGTGCCGGCTTCTTCGGCCTGTATTCCGCGATGGAGCTGGCCAAGGCGGGCAAGCGCGTGGCCATCGTCGAGGCCAGCCGCGTGGGCTGGGGCGCGACGGGCCGCAACGGCGGGCAGATGATCATCGGCTTCCCGTGCGGCATGCAGCGGCTGAAGGGCGTGATGGGCCACGAACGCGCCAAGCGCATGTTCGACGCCTCGCGCGAGGCCGTCACCGACATCCGCGGCATCATGGCGCAGCACCAGATCGACTGCGACCTGGTGCAGGGCCACCTCGAGGTCGCCGTGCTCAAGCGCCGCGTCGCCGACCTCACCGACTGGATCGAGGAGTGCGTCAACGAGTGGGGCTACGACAAGCTGCAGCTGGTCGAGAAGAAGGACCTGCCCAAGTACCTGAACTCGGCGCGCTTCCAGGCCGGCATCATCGACCCGGAGGGCTGCCACATCCACCCGCTCAAGTACGTGCTGGGCCTGGCCCGCGCGGTGGAAGGCCTGGGCGTGCGCATCTTCGAGCAGAGCAAGGTGGACGGTTACGTCGAGAACCAGGGCGACCGCATCCAGGTCAAGGTCGGCCCGCACGTCGTGCGCTGCGACCAGCTCGTGCTGGCCACCAACGCCTACGTCGACAAGCTCGACCCGAAGCTGGCCGCGCGCACGCTGCCCGTGGGCACCTTCATCGGCGTCACCGCGCCGCTGGGCGAGGCCGTCGCGCGCAGCCTGATCCCGCACAACCACGCGGTCTACGACAACCAGTTCATCCTCGAGTACTTCCGCATGACGGCCGACCACCGGCTGCTGTTCGGCGGCAAGTGCACCTACCTCGGCGGCACGCCGTCCAACCTCAAGGACGCGATGCGCGTGAACATCGCGCGCGCCTTCCCGCAACTGGCCAACGTGCAGATGGACTACGCCTGGGGCGGCCACATCGACATCACGATGCGCCGCATGCCCGACTGGGGCCAGCGCGACGGCCGCGTCTTCTGGGCGCAGGGCTTCTGCGGCCACGGCCTGGTGCCCACGCGCGTGGCGGCCAAGGTGGTCACCGACAAGATGCTCGCCAGGTCCGACGAGCTCGACTGGTTCGCCCCCATCGTCAACCCGCCGTTCCCGGGCGGCGAGGCCATCGGCGGGCTGATGCAGGCCGTCGGGATGTCCTACTACCGGGTGCGCGACTTCGTCTGAAGGCGACGGGCCGCGAGGTTCACCGAATTGCAGGCGTCCTTGCGATGGGCGAGCATGCCCCGATGAACTTCATCATCCGCCGTCCTGTTCGCCGAGCGACGCTCGTCGTCGCCTCGCTCCTGGCCATCGCCGGCTGCGCCTCCGCGGTCGATCCCGCGGCGCCCGCGGCCGCGGCCGCGGCCCCGCCGAAGTCCGTCGCGCTGCACGCCCGCGTCGTCGAGCTGATCGGCGACGCCGCGTGCGACGGCCAGGCGCAATGCCACGCCGTCGGACTCGGCGCCAAGCCCTGCGGCGGCGCCGAGACGTGGCTGCCGTGGTCCAGCAAGATCACCGATGCGCACGCGTTGCAGGATGCCGTGCAGGCGCTGGCGCAGGCCCGGGTCGAGGAGAACAAGGCCAGCGGCCTCGCCTCCGATTGCATGCGCCGGCCCGACCCGAGCGTCGTGTGCCGCCCGCGCGCGAGCGATGGCAGGAAGAGCTGCCAGCTGGGGCAGGGCGGCACCGACTCGGCGATCTGAGCGCGGCCACGGGCACGCAATGAGAAAGGCCGCGCGTCTCGCGACGCGCGGCCCTGGCAGGCGGCAGGAGCGCCGCGGCGCTCGTCCGGCTTACTTCTTGGTGACGCTGGCCTTGTCGTTGGCGATCGGCGTGGGCATGTCCAGCGGCGTGCCCGGCGTCGTGTCGATGGACAGGGCCGTGGCTGCGGCGACCGCGCTCGACGCGTCGAGGTACTGGATGCCGCCGATGTAGCGGTGGCCGGCCGACAGGCCCGACCACACGGCGCCGACCGTCGACGTGCCGCCCGAGTACACGGTGGACGGCATCGCGACGTTGAACGCGCCGCCGGCGGTGTCGCCGGGACTGACGATCCAGCTCGAGAGCTGGTGCGTCGACGACCCGCTGGCCGCGGCGTACGAGGCCACGCAGACCTTGTAGTTGCCGGCCGCCGGGTTCAGCAGTTCCACCGTCTCGTGCGACGTGCCGCCTTCGGAGGCCGCCACCGCGCCGCTGGGCAGCACCACGGCCACGTCGTTGTCGTCGGTCGCACCGCTGACGTCGGCCTGGCGCAGCGCGAAGCGCGCCACGATCGCGCCGGCGGGCACGGTGAAGTTGTAGACCGCGACGTTGGCGGTGGGACCCGTGGCCTTGCAGACCGCGGCGGCGTCGACGTTGCTGTTGGGCGTCAGCGTCGTCGCCGGGCCCATCGTCACGTCACGCATGCCCTTGTTCGCCGACGCGTGGCCGGCAAAGCCGGTGCTGATCGTGAACATGCGGCTGCCCGAGACCGTGGTCGCGCTGAGGTCGGAAGGCGCCGAGATCGACTGGCCGAGCGCCACCTGGATCGGGCTGCGCACGTTGTGGCCGGCGCCGTCGTTCCACGTCAGCGAGCCGTACTGCCACGTGAACTTGGGCGTGCTGGCGGCCGGGGCCATCGTCACCGTGAAGCTGGCGCTCTGGCCCGGGGCCAGCGACAGCGTCGACGGGGTCACGGTCGTCGTCATGCCGGTGACCGACGCCGCCGCGGTGTAGAC
>DATCRO010000038.1:0-6183 GCA_036569025.1 Burkholderiaceae bacterium | reverse complement strand
ATCCAAGGCCGTGCAGCTGTATCTCGAAGAAGCCGGCCTGCTGCCCGAGCTCGAAAAACTCGGCTTCGGCATCGTCGCGTTCGCCTGCACGACCTGCAACGGCATGAGCGGTGCGCTGGATCCGCAGATCCAGCAGGAGATCATCGAGCGCGACCTGTACGCGACCGCCGTGCTCTCGGGCAACCGCAACTTCGACGGCCGCATCCATCCCTACGCCAGGCAGGCCTTTCTCGCGTCGCCGCCGCTGGTCATCGCCTACGCCATCGCCGGCACCATCCGCTTCGACATCGAGAAGGATGCGCTGGGCACCGACGCCAACGGCCAGCCGGTGACCCTGAAGGACATCTGGCCGACCGACGCCGAGATCGACGCGATCGTCGCGAGCAGCGTCAAGCCGGAACACTTCCGCAAGGTCTACGACCCGATGTTCAAGCTGCAGAAGGACACGGGCGAGAAGATCAGCCCGCTGTACGCGTGGCGTCCGCAGAGCACCTACATCCGCCGCCCGCCGTACTGGGAGGGCGCGCTGGCCGGCGAGCGCACGCTGCGCGGCCTGCGCCCGCTGGCGGTGCTGCCGGACAACATCACCACCGACCACCTGTCGCCGTCCAACGCGATCCTGCCCGACAGCGCGGCCGGCGAGTACCTGGCCAAGATGGGCTTGCCCGAGGAGGACTTCAACTCCTACGCGACGCACCGCGGCGACCACCTCACCGCGCAGCGCGCCACGTTCGCGAACCCGCAGCTGGTCAACGAGATGGCGGTCGTCGACGGCAAGGTGAAGAAGGGCTCGCTCACGCGGGTGGAACCCGACGGCAACGTCGTGCGCATGTGGGAAGGCATCGAGACCTACATGGCGCGCAAGCAGCCGCTGATCATCATCGCCGGCGCCGACTACGGCCAGGGCTCGTCGCGCGATTGGGCGGCCAAGGGCGTGCGGCTGGCGGGCGTCGAGGCCATCGTCGCCGAAGGCTTCGAGCGCATCCACCGCACCAACCTCGTGGGCATGGGCGTGCTGCCGCTGGAGTTCAAGCCGGGCACGAACCGCCTGACGCTGGCCATCGACGGCACGGAGGTGTTCGACGTCGTCGGCGAGCGCAAGCCGCGCGCCGATCTGACGCTGGTCATCCATCGCAAGGACGGCGAGCGCGTCGAGGTGGCCGTCACCTGCCGACTCGACACCGCCGAGGAAGTGTCGATCTACGAGGCCGGCGGCGTGCTGCAGCGCTTCGCGCAGGATTTCCTGGCCTCGTCGGCCGAGGCAGCTTGAAAGACACCATGTCCCACGTTCCCCAGATCAAGATCCCCGCCACCTACATGCGTGGCGGAACGAGCAAGGGTGTGTTCTTCCGCTTGCAAGACCTGCCGCTGAGCGCCCAGCAGCCCGGCGCCGCGCGCGACAAGCTGCTGATGCGCGTCATCGGCAGTCCCGACCCGTACGGCAAGCAGATCGACGGCATGGGCGGCGCGACGTCGTCCACCAGCAAGACGGTGATCGTCTCGCGCAGCACGCGCCCCGACCACGACGTCGACTACCTGTTCGGCCAGGTCGCGATCGACCAGGCCTTCGTCGACTGGAGCGGCAACTGCGGCAACCTGTCGGCGGCAGTCGGCCCGTTCGCGGTCGCCGGCGGCCTGATCGATGCCGCGCGCATCCCGCAGAATGGCACGGTGGTCGTGCGCATCTGGCAGGCCAACATCGGCAAGACCATCGTCGCGCACGTGCCCGTCACGCACGGGCAAGTGCAGGAGACGGGCGACTTCGAGCTGGACGGCGTCACGTTCCCGGCCGCGGAGGTCGCGCTCGAGTTCATGGATCCCGCGGCCGACGAAGGCGAGGGCGGCGGCTCGATGTTCCCCACCGGCCATGTCGTCGACGAGCTGGACGTGCCGGGCATCGGCAAGCTGCAGGCCACGCTGATCAACGCCGGCATCCCCACGATCTTCGTCGACGCGCAGGCCATCGGCTACACGGGCACCGAGCTGCAGGGCGCGATCAACGAGGATGCCAAGGCGCTGGCGATGTTCGAGACGCTGCGCGCGCACGGTGCGCTGCGCATGGGCCTGATCCAGCAGCTGGTCGAGGCGCGCACGCGCCAGCACACGCCCAAGATCGCGTTCGTGGCCAGGCCCGCCGACTATGTCGCATCCAGCGGCAGGCGCGTCGCAGCCAGGGACATCGACCTGCTGGTGCGCGCGATGTCGATGGGCAAGCTGCACCACGCGATGATGGGCACGGCGGCGGTGGCGATCGGCACCGCGGCGGCCATCCCCGGCACGCTGGTCAACCTCGCGGCCGGCGGCGGCGAGGCGCGCACCGCGGTGCGCTTCGGGCACCCGTCGGGCACGCTGCGCGTCGGCGCCGAGGCGCGGCTGGTCGATGGCCAGTGGCAGGTCGCCAAGGCCTTGATGAGCCGCAGCGCGCGCGTGCTGATGGAAGGCAACGTCCGCGTCCCGGGCGACAGTTTCTGATTTCGAGATCCCGCACATGTCCACTCGCAAGACCCTCAAGACCCTCGTGAACGCCCGCCGCGGCGCGATCGTGCCGGGCGCGTTCAACGCGCTGTCGGCGCGCGTGATCGAGGACCTCGGCTACGAGGCGATCTATGTCACCGGCGCCGGCGTCACCAACATGAACCTGGGCCTGCCGGACCAGGGCTTCATGGGCCTGGCAGAGATCGCCGAGGCCACCAGCCGCATCCGCGACGCGGTCGGCCTGCCGCTGCTGGTCGACATGGACACCGGCTTCGGCAACGCGTTGAACACGTACCACTCGGTGCGCGTGCTGGAACGCGCCGGCGCCGACTGCGTGCAGCTGGAAGACCAGGTCGCGCCCAAGCGCTGCGGCCATTTCTCGGGCAAGGAAGTGATCTCCGCCGAGGAGGCGGTCAGCAAGATCAAGGCGGCCGTCGACGCGCGTACCGATCCCGATTTCCTGATCATGGCCCGCACCGACGCCGCCGCCACCCATGGCTTCGAGGCCGCCGTCGAGCGCGCGCAGCGCTTCGCGGAAGCCGGCGCGGACATCCTGTTCGTCGAGGCCGTGACCACCGCCGACGAGATCCGCGCGCTGCCCAGGCGCCTGGGACCGCCGCAGCTGATGAACATGGTCATCGGCGGCAAGACGCCCATCTTCGGTGCCGAGGAGCTGGGCCGGCTGGGCTACGGCATCGTGCTGTACGCCAACGCCGCGCTGCAGGGCGCGCTCGCCGGCATGCAGCGCGCGTTGACGGTGCTGCGCGACACGAAGCGGGTCGACGAGGATCCGGACCTCGTCGCCCCGTTCAAGGAGCGGCAGCGCCTCGTGGGCAAGCCGTTCTGGGACGAGCTGGAGAAGAAGTACACCTGAGGTTCCCGGTTGCGGCATGGCATGACTGGCGCCGCGAAGCCGGAGGGGTCCGGCCTCTCCTCGGCATCGCGCGGCATTGCGGTCGTGAGCGGAAGCATCGAGTGCGATGCCGAGGCGAAGGCCTGACCTCGATCGACCGCTGCCCGGGTGATCGGGGTCAGGCCTTTGCCTTCATCCGCGATGCGGCGAGTCACTGCGATCGACGCTTCTCCGCGGATGAAGGAGAGGCCAGACCCCTCCGGCGCCGTTCAGACGTCGCGAGCGAGGCGCCTCAACTCGTCGAGAAAGCGCTCGGCCGCCACATCCGACGGCCACGGCTCCCACGGCGTGCCGCCGTAGACCGCCTGCAGCGGATCCACATCCAGCACCGGATACGCGATCCCCAGCACGTCGCGCACCTCGTCGCGCGACCAGCCGGTGCAGTGCACGGCCTCGGAGGCCGCGGCCACCGAGTCGGCATGCTTGTGCTCGCGGTGCGACGCGGGCGTCCAGTCCGGCAGGGCGTAGCGCTGCGACACCGCGTGCATCAGCCGGTCGGCGACGTCGGCGAAGGGCTGGCCCAGCACGCGCTTGAGCGGCGAGATGCAGTCGAAGCCGAGGAAGCCTTCCTCGGCGTCGTGCAGCAGTTCGGCGCGCTGCCCGGCGAGCGTCAGCGGCGTGTCCGACCATTCGCGCCGCAGCGCCAGCACCAGCAGCGAGTGCTGCGCCACCGACAGCGGCCACGTCCACGTCGACTCGCCGCCCCAGCGGTAGGTGCGCGCGAGGCGCAGCGCGAGATCCTCGTCCGTCCACGCGTGGGGCGACGGGTTGATGAGATCGAGCGCCGCGCCCGAGGGCAGCCGGATCCAGGCGCGGGGAGTCGGACCGCTCGTCATGCCGCGCGCCTTCTTGCGGCGGTGCGCGCCGGCCGGCGCGCGTAGTCGACGAAGGCCTTGAGGTAGTCGACGTCGACATCGGCCTCGCGCGCGCCCAGGAAGATCTGCTTGGGGATGCCGTGGCGGCCCAGGCGCACCGGCACGACGGGCATGCGCGCGGCGTACTCCTCGGCCAGCCAGCGCGGCAGCGCGGCGACGCCGCGGCCGCTGGCCACCATCTGCAGCATGATGTCGGTGGTCTCGATCGCCTTCTGGCGCCGCGGCGTGATGCCCGCGGGCGTCAGGAACTGCGTGTAGACGTCGAGGCGGTCGACGGGCACGGGGTAGGTGATCAGCACCTGGTCGGACAGCTGCTCGGGCCTGACGTACGCGACGCCCGCCAGCTGGTGGCCCTGGTGCACGACGAGCACCTGCTCGTAGTCGAACACCGGCACGAAGCGCAGGCCGGGCTTGTGCAGCGGGTCGGGCGTGACCAGCAGGTCGATCTCGTAGCCGAACAGCGCGCCGATGCCGCCGAACTGGAACTTCTGCTTCACGTCGACGTCGACGTCGGGCCAGCGCGCGAGGTAGGGCGAGACGATCTTGAGCAGCCACTGGTAGCACGGATGGCATTCCATGCCGATGCGCAGCGTGCCGCGCTCGCCCTCGGCGTACTGCGCGATGCGCGTCTCGGCCAGCTCGAGCTGCGGCAGCACGCGATTGGCCACCTGCAGCAGGTACTGACCGGCCTGCGTGAGGCGCAGGCTGCGGCCCTCGCGCAGCCAGATGTCGGCGCCCAGCTGCTCCTCGAGCTTGCGCATCGAGTGGCTGACGGCCGACTGCGTCAGGTGCAGCGACTCGGCCGCGGCCGTCATCGAGCCGAGCCTGTCGACCTGCCGGACGATCGCGAGGTGGATGCGTTCGAGCACGGACAATCCATGAGTGGAATCGATCGATTCCTGAAATAAGACCATTTTACGTCATGAGCCGATCTTCCTAGGATGGCGGCTTCCCAGTTCAAGACGAAGAAGAGTTCGACATGGTCACCACGCACAACCTGGGCTTCCCGCGCATCGGCGCCAGGCGCGAATTGAAGTTCGCGCTGGAGGCGTACTGGAAGGGCGAGTCCTCGCGCGACGCGCTCGTCTCCATCGGCGCGCAGCTGCGCCAGCGCCACTGGATCCACCAGGCCAATCTCGACCTGGCGCCCGTCGGCGACTTCGCGTTCTACGACCAGATGCTGGACATGAGCTTCACGCTCGGCAACCTGCCCGAGCGCGTGCGCGGCTTCCACGGCGACGCGCTGGACAACTACTTCCGGGTCGCGCGCGGCCGCTCCGCGCACACCGCCGACCACGCGCAGTGCTGCGGCGGCGGCGTGGCCGCGGGCGAGATGACCAAGTGGTTCGACACCAACTACCACTACATCGTCCCCGAGTTCACCGCCGACACCACGTTCACGCTCGACGCCTCGCGCCTGCTCGACCAGCTGGCCGAGGCCCGCGCGCAGAACGTCAAGGCCAAGCCGGTGATCATCGGCCCGGTCACCTACCTGGCGCTGGGTAAGGCCAAGGATGGCTCGAACCGGCTCGACCTGCTGCCGCGCCTGGTGCCGGTCTACTGCGAGCTGCTGGACGCGCTGGCGCGGGCGGGCGTCGAGTGGGTGCAGATCGACGAGCCCATCCTCGTGACCGAGCTCGACGCCGACTGGCAGCACGCGCTGCGCACGGCATACCACGACCTCAAGAGCGCCCGGGTCAAGCTGCTGCTGGCCACGTACTTCGGCCAGTTGATGGAGAACCAGCACCTGGCCGCCAACCTGCCGGTGGCCGGGCTGCACGTCGATGCCGTCCGCGGCCGCGACGACGTGATTCCGCTGCTGGGCCTGCTGTCGCCGGTCAAGGTGCTGTCGCTGGGCGTGATCGACGGCCGCAACATCTGGAAGACCGACCTGAACGCGGTGCTGGACTGGCTCGAGCC
>DATCRO010000037.1:0-2706 GCA_036569025.1 Burkholderiaceae bacterium | reverse complement strand
CACCCGCGCAACGAGTCTGCAACCCGGATCCCACTAGACTCTGATCGATAACAAGGCCTCGCGTGGCGGGGCGGAACCAACCTTTCGGAGAGTGCGATGGCACGCTTGAGTCGACTGCTGGGCGCAGTCAGCCTGGGGATCGTGGTGACGACGGCCGTGGGGGCGTCGGTCGTCGCCGTCGAGAGCAATCCGGTGCGCAAGGCGCCGAGCCAGCTGGCCGAACCGGCCGGCAACGGGCGCGTCATCGTCAAGTTCAAGGAGCGCTCGTCGATCCTGTCGGCCACCGCCTCGTCCACCGGCGCCGCCACGGGCCCGCAGAAGGCGGCCGTGCTCGGCTCGCGACTGGGCCTGGCCCTGACCGACGGCCGCATCCTGGGCCCGCGCACGCAGGTGCTCATGACCACGGGCATGAACTCGACGGCGCTGGCTGCGGCCGTCGCCAGCGATCCCGATGTCGAGTGGGCCGAGGTCGACCATCGCCGCTTCATCCAGTCCGCGCCGGTCAACGACCCGCTGTATCCGGACAACCTGAGCGCCGCGGCGGCGCCGAACGGCCCGGTGGCCGGCCAGTGGTACCTGCGCGCGCCGACATCGACGGTGCTGGCCAGCATCGACGTCGAACCGGCCTGGATCATCACCAAGGGCTCGACGGCCGTCGTCATCGGCGACATCGACACCGGCATCACGTCGCACCCCGACCTGAACAGCAAGATCCTGCCGGGCTACGACTTCATCGCCGACGTGCCCACCGCCAACGACGGCAACGGCCGCGATTCCGATCCGTCCGACCCGGGCGACTGGGTGACCGCGACCGAGAACTCGACCAAGAACGGCGCGTTCTTCGGCTGCAACGACAACGGCACCGGCGCCGCCGTGGCCGAGAACAGCAGCTGGCACGGCACGCAGACGGCCGGCATCCTGGGCGCGGCCACCAACAATTCGACCGGCATGGCCGGCACGGCGTACAACGTGCCGGTGATCCCGGCGCGCGCGCTCGGCAAGTGCGGCGGCTACGACTCCGACATCATCGCGGCCGCCAATTGGCTCGGTGGCATCGCGGTCAGCGGCGTGCCCACGAATACGCACCCCGTGCGCGTCATCAACATGAGCCTGGGCTCGCAGGGCGCCTGCACGAACGGCTACCAGGACGTGCTGACCGCGCTGCGCAACAAGGGCGTGGTGGTCGTCGCCGCCGCCGGCAACGACGAAGGCCTGGCCGTGGGCACGCCCGCCAACTGCCAACCGGCATCGACCGACTCCGACAAGACGCCGATCGTGATCGCCGTCGCCGGCCTGCGCCACGCGGGCACCAAGGTCGGCTTCTCCGACATCGGCCCCGAGGTCACGATCGCCGCGCCGGGCGGCAACTGCGTCAATTCGACGGGCGCCTGCCTGTACCCGATCCTGACCACGAGCAACACGGGGCTCACGTCGCCGGGCACTGCGACCTACTCGGACGGCATGAGCCACCCGAGCCTGGGCACCAGCTTCGCGACGCCGCTCGTGGCCGGCACCGTCGCGCTGATGCTGTCGGCCAACCCGTCGCTGAGCAACGCGGACGTCGTGCGCATCCTGAAGTCGACCGCGCGCACGTTCCCCACCACCAGCGACACGGGCACCGTGCCGGTCTGCACGACGCCCGTGTCCGGCGGCGCGGCGCAGGACGAGTGCATCTGCACCACCAGCACCTGCGGCGCGGGCATGCTCGATGCCGGCGCGGCGGTCAACAAGGTGTGGACGGAAGCCGGCGGCGCGGTCATCGCGCCGGTGGCGGCGATCTCCGCCTCGTCCGCAACGGTGCAGGCGTCCAGCTCGATCACGCTCGACGGCACCGGCAGCACCACCAGCAGCACCGGCGCGGCGATCACCAGCTACGCCTGGTCGATCGACAACACGGCGGTCGCGACGCTCAGCGCCACCTCCGGCCCCAGCGTGACGCTGACCGGCGTCGCGGCGGGGACGGCCACCGTCACGCTCACGATCACCGACGCGGACAACCGCACCGCGACCACCACCCACGCGATCACCGTGACGGCGGCCTCCTCGGGCGGTGGCGGCGGCGGCGGCGGCGGCGGCGGCGCCGCGAACCCGGCCTGGCTGCTGGCCCTGGCTGTCGCCGGCCTGCTCCTGCGCCCGCGCAAGCGCGCGTGACGCCCGCGCGCCAAGCCGGCGCGCGTGCATGAACGACGAAGGCCGCTGCAGCGATGCAGCGGCTTTTTTTCATGCGTGGTGCACGGAAGGAACCGGCGTCGCCGGAGCGCCGATGTCCTCGCAGGGCGGGTTAGCCGCAGGCGTAACCCGCCGTTCGCCTGCGAGTTGGAAAGGGGCCTTCGTATCGATAGCGTCGGCGGATCGGCGCGCAACCGAACGGCGGGTTACGGCTGCGCCTGACCTGCCCTACGTGTGCAGGTCAGGTATTGGACGCCGTGTCCGCCGGACAGCTGTCGAAGCGCTGACCCACGGCCGCGCGGCGCCACGCGGTGTCGGTCGCGTGCACCTGCAGGTGGCGCAGGACGATGGGGGCGTCGAGCACCGCGACGCGCGCGGTGTGCACGCCCCGCCTGGTCAGCTCGTCGAGCCTCCGGGTCGCGTCGGCCTGGCTGGTGAACTGGCCCAGCGACAGCCCCGGCGCGAGCGCCACCGGCGAGTTCACCGGGTCGGCCTTCAGGTCGAGCTTGCGCAGTTCGGCGACCTTGGCCTGGCGGG
>DATCRO010000036.1:0-4618 GCA_036569025.1 Burkholderiaceae bacterium | reverse complement strand
GGATGCGGGTTCGTCAACATGTGGCTGGCGCGGGTGGCGCCAGCGGCTAACCCGCCCGGCCGATCTCCCGCGCTCCCGTGCGCGGCACGCCGCCGGGCGCGAGGCGCGCCATGCGCCACGCGAGCGCCACGCAGCCCAGCCACAGCACGCCGAGGAACGCGAGCACGCCGGGCCACGCGCCGGCCTGCCAGGCATGGCCGCCGAGCCAGCCCATGCTGCTGGCGCCGAGGTAGTACGTGGTGAGGTAGGCCGCGGAGGCGAGCGACTTCGAGTGCCTCGCGAGCCGGCCGACCCAGGCGCTGGCCACCGAGTGCGCCGCGAAGAAGCCGAACGTGAACAGCGCGACGCCGGCGATGATCGGCGGCAGCGCGTTCGACAGCGTCAGCAGCAGGCCGAGCGCGCACATCGCCAGCATCGCGGCCAGCACGCGCGGCGACCCGCGGCGGTCGGCCTGCCTGCCGGCCCAGGGCGACGAGAACATGCCCACGACGTACAGCAGGAACACCGCGCCGATGGTGGCATGCGACAGCGCGAACGGGGCCTCGACGAGCCGGAAACCCAGGTAGTTGTAGAAGCTCACGAAGCTGCCCATCAGCAGCAGCGCCAGGCCGAACAGCGGCAGGAGGCCGCGCTCGCCCGCGACGGCACGCAGGTCGGCCAGCGCATGACGCGGATGCAGCGGGCGCCGGCGATGACGGCGCGACGGCGGCAGGCTGCGCCAGAACTCGAACGCCGCGAGCACGCCGAGGACGCCCAGGCCCGCGAACGCGCCGCGCCAGCCGGTGTGGTCGGCCAGCAGGCCGCAGACGAGGCGGCTGGACATGCCACCCGCCGCGTTGCCGGCGATGATCAGTCCGACCGACTCCCCGAGCGCACGCGGGTCGACCTCTTCGGCCAGCCATGCCGACGAGACTGCCGGCAGCCCGGCCAGGCTCAGCCCCAGCAGCGCGCGCAGCGCGACCAGCGCGCCGTAGCCGGGTGCCACCGCGCACAGCAGGCTGCACAGCGCGCCCAGCACGATGGACGCGAGCATCACCGGCTTGGGGCCGTAGCGCTGGGCGAGGAAGCCGGCGGGGATCAGGCCCAGCGCCATGGCGCCGGCCGTGGCCGAAAGCACTTCGCTGGCCTGCGCCGCGTCCAGCCCGAACGCGCTGCCGAACAGCGGCAGCAGAGGCTGCGGCCCATAGAACATGCCGAAGGTGGCGAAGCCGCCGACGAACAGGGCCCAGCGCGCGGCGCGGTGGGCGGCGCTGCCCGGCGCGATCGGCGGGGGCAGCGGTTGGGCGCCGGCCCGCGACGGGCCCTCGGCGGGGATCGACAGGCTGGCGGGCGTGGCGGACATGAGCGCATCCTAGGGAAACACCCTTAGTCAGTCCAATATATGATTGTCGATATATTGAGACGTTGGAAGACTCAATGGAGCTTCGACACCTGCGCTACTTCGTCGCCGTGGCCGAAGAGCTGCACTTCACGCGAGCCGCCGAACGCCTGCACATCGCCCAGCCGCCGCTGAGCCAGCAGATCCGCGCGCTGGAGGACGAACTGGGCGTGCGGCTGTTCGAGCGCACCCGCCGCTCGGTGGCGTTGACCGACGCGGGCCGGGCGCTGCTCGGGCGCGCGCACGAACTGCTCGCCGCGACGCAGGCGCTGCCTGGCGAGCTGCAGCGCATCGCGCGCGGCGAGGTCGGGCAACTGCGCATCGGGTTCTCGTCGACGCTGCCACTGACCAAGGTGCTGCGCGACGTCGTCGCGGACTGGCGCCGCACGCATCCCGACGTCGCGCTGCACCTGCGCGAGATGCACTCCGCGCTGCAATTCGAGGCGCTGCGCGCGGGCGACCTCGACGTCGGACTGGTGCGCTACAACGAGCGCGCGCCCGATGGCATCCGCCTGACGCTGCTGCGCCGCGACCCGTTGCGCCTGGTGGTTCCGGCGGGCCACCGGTTCGCGCGCCGTCGTTCGGTGCCCATCGCCGACTGCCGCGACGAGGCGTTCATCGGCTTCCCGGGCGACGCCGGCACCGGCACGGGCCCGCTGCTCAAGCGCCTGTGCGCGCAGGCGGGCTTCGAGCCGCGCATCGCCCAGGAGGCGCGCGAGGCCACCACGCAGATCGGCCTGGTCGCCGCAGGCCTCGGCATAGCGGTGCTGCCGGCGCCGCTGGAGGCCGTGCGCATCGAGGGCGTGCACTACGTGCCGCTGGAAGACGAGGGCGCGCTGCTGGTGATGTCGGCCGCGACGCGGGCAGACGAGGCATCGGAGCGGGTGCTGGCGTTCGTGCAGCGCGTCGCCGACCTGGCGCAGGTCGACGCGAGCGCCTGATGGGTCGCTCGCATCGGCACCGCCGCGCGCATGACGTGCGAAGCTCAGTCCAGGCGCCAGTCGACGGACCGCGTTCCGCCGATGTTGGCGCCGGTCTTCGTCGCCCGCGGGTGATGGTCGACGAACGTGGCGGCCAGCGGGCGGTCACGGCGCATCGCCTCGTCGGCAGCGTCCCAGGTGATTCCCGACAGCGGCACTTTCAGGCGCTGCGCGAACGCGCCGTCGGCGCGGCGCCAGCCCAGGTACAGGAAGCGGACTTCCGGCGTGCCGTGCGCGAACGGGCCCGTGAGGATGACGTCGCCCGACTTGTGCGGCCTGGCCTGCAGCGCGAACGCGAAGACGGAGCGGCCGGACGCGTCCGGCGTGCCGACGTGCAGCAGGCCGTCCTTGTCCTGCAGGCCGAACGCGCCGGGCGCGGGCGTCCAGATCGCGGGGCCGGCGCCGTCGTAGGTCAGGCGCAGGCGCAGCGTGTCCATCGCGCGCCCGGCCGGTCGGCAGGTCAGGCCTTCTTGCCCTGCGCCGCCACCGCCGCGGCGGCCTTGGCGGCGGCCTCGGCGTCACCCAGGTAGTAGCTCTTGATCGGCTTCAGGTCGGCGTCGAGCTCGTAGACGAGCGGGATGCCGTTGGGGATGTTGACGCCCACGATGTCGGCGTCGCCGATGTTGTCCAGGTACTTCACCAGCGCGCGGATCGAGTTGCCGTGCGCGGCGACGACGATGCGCTGGCCCGACCTGATCGCCGGGGCGAGCACCTCGTTCCAGCACGGCAGCACGCGCGCGATGGTGTCCTTCAGGCACTCGGTCAGCGGGATCTGCTCGGGCGACAGCTTGGCGTAGCGCAGGTCGTGGCGCTGGCCGCGCGGGTCGTCGGCCTCGAGCGCCGGCGGCGGCGTGTCGTAGCTGCGGCGCCAGATCAGCACCTGCTCGTCGCCGTACTGCCTGGCCATGTCGGCCTTGTTCAGGCCCTGCAGGCCGCCGTAGTGGCGCTCGTTGAGGCGCCAGTCCTGCTTGACCGGCAGCCACGTGCGATCCATCGTGTCCAGGCAGTGCCACAGCGTCCAGATCGCGCGCTTGAGCACCGACGTGTAGGCGACGTCGAACTCGTAGCCGGCCTCCTTCAGCAGCTCGCCGGCCTGGCGCGCCTGCGCGACGCCGGTGGCGGTCAGCTCGACGTCGGTCCAGCCGGTGAAGCGGTTCTCGAGGTTCCAGGTGGATTCGCCGTGGCGGATCAGGACGAGCTTGTACATGGTCGGGGCCTCGCGCCGTGCGGCGCCTTGGATCGGTCGGGGAAGCGGGAATTCTATGCGTCGCTCATCGGGCGGGACGACGCGATGCGGCAAGAAGGGGTTGCCGCCGCAAGGAGCGCGGCCCGGCTCGCCGCGGGTTCCTATAATCCGGTTCCACCCGATTCCGAACGCCTGCCTTGACCTTCTTCACCGACCCCTCCGTCTGGATCACCATCGTGGCCGCCGTCGTTTCCGGCGGCCTGCTGCTGTGGCCGGCCATCACCGGCGCGCGCAGCGGCGGCGTCTCGCCGGCCGAGGCCGTGCGCCTGATGAACCGCGAGAAGGCCAGCGTGATCGACGTCAGCGAGCCGGGCGAGTACGCGGCGGGCCACATCGTGGGCTCGCGCAACGTGCCGATGGGCCGCCTCGAGGTCGCGCCGGAGCTGCCGAAGAACAAGACGCTGCCGGTCGTGCTGGTGTGCGCCTCGGGCAAGCGCGCGGCCGCCGCCTCCAAGGCGCTGCAGGCCAAGGGCTACGCCAAGGCCGTGGCGCTGGCTGGCGGCATGACGGCCTGGAAGGCCGCCAACCTGCCCGTCGAGGTCGCGGCCACCGCGGCCTGAGCGAACGACGCCACGCGGCGCGGCCCGCGATTTGCCACCTTGGAATGCAAGGTCGGCGGCGCCGCGCGAAAATCGAGCACCTCAGCAGTTCCAGCGCCTCGGCCCGCCAGCGAGGAGCACGCCCCCATGAATCCGGTTCGCATGTTCACCACCCAGGTCTGCCCCTACTGCATCCGCGCCAAGCAGTTGCTCAAGCAGCGCGGGGTCGATTCCATCGAGGAGATCCGCGTCGACCTCGACCCGTCGCAGCGGGCGACAATGATCGCCGAGACGGGACGCCGCACGGTGCCGCAGATCTTCATCGGCGATACGTGGGTGGGCGGCTGCGACGACCTGATCGCGCTCGACCAGAAGGGCGGCCTCGTGCCGCTGCTTGCCGGCTGAGGATCATCCCTCACGAGCGCGTGATTCGGCCTGCGACATAATGCGCGATGCAGCCCGCACCGTCCCGGTT
>DATCRO010000035.1:0-2831 GCA_036569025.1 Burkholderiaceae bacterium | reverse complement strand
CCCGCCTCGCTGGCCGCGGCGCTGCGCAAGGCCGAGGCCGGCAAGCCGCTGCCATGGTTCCATGCCGCCACGGGTGTCGACGACGACCAGCGCCTGGCCGTCGCGCAACGCAGCGAGGCGACGGGCTACTGGGTCGTCGGCGAGGCGGCCGGCGCCGAGGCCCTGCGCGGCCAGTGGCGCACGCTCGCGCCGTTCCTGGCGCTGTTCGGCGCGGCGGCGATGGCGCTCGTCGCCGGCCTTTACGTGCTGCTGCGGCGATGGGTCGGACGGCCGCTGGCCGCGGTGACCTCCGCGCTGGACCACGTGGCCGCCGGCGACCTCTCGCAGCCCGTGCCCGAGGGCGGCCCCGACGAGATCGGCGCCATGCTGCGCTCCGTGGAGGCGATGCGCATCCGCTTCATCGACATGCTGGGCGACGTGCGCGCGGCCGCCGGCGCCGTGGCGACCGCATCGGCCCAGGTGGCGGCGGGCAATCTCGACCTCAGCCATCGCACCGAGCAGGCGGCCGCGCGCCTGGAGCGGGCGAACGCGACGATGGATTCGGTGCACGGCGCGCTGCGCGAATCGGCCGCGGAGTCCAAGGACGCCAGCGGCCTCGCCTCCAACGCCGCCGACGCCGCGCACCGCGGCCAGGCGGCGATGGACGACCTCGCGGCGCGCATGAACCACCTGTCCGCCGGCAGCGCGCGGATGTCGGAGATCGTCGGCGTGATCGACGGCCTGGCGTTCCAGACCAACCTGCTGGCGCTCAACGCGGCGGTCGAGGCGGCCCGCGCGGGCGAGAGCGGACGCGGCTTCGGCGTGGTCGCCGGCGAGGTGCGCAACCTGGCCCAGCGCTGCGCCTCGGCGGCCAAGGAGATCGACGGGCTGCTCACGGCCAGCGTCGCCGAGATCCATGGCAGCCACGAGCTGACCCACGTGGTCGGCCAGCGCATGGCCGTCATCGTCGGCGGCGTGCAGGCCGTGCACGCGAGCCTCGAGAACATCGCGCACCGGATCGAGCGGCAGACCTCGGGCCTGGGCGACCTCGCCAATTCCGTGAACCTGATCGACCGCATGACGCAGCAGAACGCCGCGCTCGTCGAGCAATCGATGGCGGCCGCGGAGAGCCTCAACTCGCAGGCCGGCCGGCTGGTCGAGATCGTCGGCGTGTTCCGGCTGGAGGCTTGAGGCGCTCCCGGCGCGCGTGGCGCACGCCTCGCGCGCGCAAGGCCATCGTCAGCGCGTCTCGCGCCGCAGCTGCATCACCTGCGCCGTGACCATGTGCGACATCACGCGGCCCACTTCCTCGGCGTCGAGGGCGGGGTCGTCGAACATCAGCTCGTGGGCCGAGTACATCACTTCCACGGCCAGCCGCGAGACGAGGCGGACACGCGACTGCGGCACGGCCGGCCAGGCCACCGCGAACGCGGCCACCAGCAGGCCGGTGACGTGCGCATGCGACTCGAGGCGCACGGGCGCCAGCGACGGGACGGCGCGCAGCGCGCGGGTGATCCATTCGCCGGCGGTGGCCCGGCGCGTCATCTCCAGCGTGTCGAGGAACAGCCGGCAGATGCGGTCCTCGAACTTGCCTGCCGGCAGCTTCATGGTGGCCGGCGTGGCCCAGCTCTCCAGCAGCGCGTTCTGGCTCATCATCAGCCGCACGCCCAGTTCGGCCAGCACGGCGTACTTGTTGGGGTAGTAGCGGTAGAGCGCGGGCGGCGACAGGCCGGCGCGCTCGCAGATCAGGTTGGTCGACAGCCGCTCGATGCCCACCTCGCCCAGCAGGTTGGCGGCGGCGTCGAGGATGCGCTCGCAGGTCTCGAGCGCGCGGGTCTGCGTCGGGTCGCGCTTGCGATCGAGCTCCACGCCGGCGGCGCCGTTGGCGGGGGCGTCGACGGAAGCCTGGGGTTTGCGCGGCATGCGATGGGTGGGGTGTCGGGGGGGAGTGTATCCACCGTGAAGGCGGCTCGAGGAAGGTCAATACAGTAGCCATGGCTATGGTGTCCCCGGTTCCGCTTTCGCATCACAGGGAAAGCACCGAGCCCATCAACGGTAGCCATTGCTATCTTTTGTACTGTCGCGCCTCGCGAGGAATCGCCATGCATTCGACCCGTTCTTCCCGTCGCCCGGTTCTCCTTGCTGTTGCCGTCGCGGCCTGGCTGGCCGTCCTGCTCGGCGGCTGCACGAAGCAGGCCGACCCGAACGCGCGCGCCGGCGACCTGCCGGTCGACGCCGAGTTCGCCAAGAAGCTGCAGGGCCAGCTGCTGGACGCCAGGCCCGGCTCGGTCATCGAGATCCCGGCCGGGCGCTGGCACCTCGACCGCGGGCTGTCGCTGCGCGTCAACGGCGTGACCGTGCGCGGCGCCGGCATGGAGCAGACGATCCTGTCGTTCCGCAACCAGGTGGCCGGCCCCGAGGGCCTGCTGGCGCAGGCGAGCGACTTCACGGTCGAAGGCCTGACCATCGAGGACACCAAGGGCGACGCGCTCAAGATCAACAGCGGCGACAACATCACGATCCGCAACGTGCGCGTGCGCTGGACCGACGGCCCCAAGACGTCCAACGGCGCCTATGGCCTGTACCCGGTCAAGACCAACAACGTGCTGATCGAGGGCTCGCAGTCGTTCGGCGCGGCCGACGCCGGCATCTACGTCGGGCAGTCGCGCAACGTCATCGTGCGCAACTGCCGCGCCGAGCAGAACGTGGCCGGCATCGAGATCGAGAACACCATCGACGCCGACGTGCACGACAACGTGGCCACCGGCAACACCGGCGGCATCCTCGTGTTCAACATGCCCAACCTGTCGCAGCCGGGGCACAGCACGCGCGTGTTCCACAACAAGGTCGAC
>DATCRO010000034.1:0-10683 GCA_036569025.1 Burkholderiaceae bacterium | reverse complement strand
GCTGGAGCTGTCGGACCGCGCGGACCTCGAGTCGCGCCAGCGCCAGCTCATCACGGACTCGCTGTCGCTCGAGAGCCAGATCACCGAGCGCGTCGGCGAGGAGCAGGTGCAGCTCAACGAGCTCGCGCGCAGCTTCGACGTGGCGCAGCCGCCCGATGCGCTGGGCCGCCAGGAAGCGGTGGCCGACGGCCTCGCGCGGCTGTGGCAGAGCGTGAGCTGGATCGACGTCGACACGCGCCTGGTGACCGTCGTGCCCGAGGGCGTGAGCATCGTCGAGCGGCCCGGCATCAGCGCGCACATGAGCGCACCGCTGCACGACGCCCTCGGCCGGCCCGCGGGCAGGCTCGTCGTGCGCTATCCGCCCTCGATGCTGCTGCGCCAGACCGTGCCGTGGTGGCTCGCGCACGAGTACGACGTGCGCCTGGTCGACGGCTACGGGCAGGTGGTGGCCGATCCGCTCAAGGCCGGCGACCGCGAGGCTCCCCCCGAGCAGTCGCACCGCCACAGCCTGGAGCCGGCGATGCCCGACACCTACCTGGAGCTCGCGCTGCACGAGCCGCCGCGGCCGTGGTGGCTGCGCCTGCCCATCGTGATGATGGCCGTGTTCCTGATGATGATCGCCGTGGCCACGGCATTGCTGCGCTGGCAGATGAACGAGGTGCTGCGCACGCAGACGGCGTTGCGCACCGAGGCCGCCTGGCGGCAGGCGATGGAGGACTCGCTGACCGTGGGCCTGCGCGCGCGCGACGTCGAGGGCCGGCTCGTGTACGTCAACCGCGCGTTCTGCGACCTGGTGGGCTTCGGTCCGGAGGAACTGATCGGCCGCGCGACGCCGATGCCCTACTGGCCGCCCGACGCCATCGCCGACAGCCTGTCGCGCCACCTGCGCAACATGGCCGGCGGCGCGCCGCGCGACGGCTACGAGGCGCGCTGGGTGCGCAAGGACGGCCAGCCGATCGACGTCATGCTGTTCGAGGCGCCGCTGGTGGACGCGAGCGGCCGCCACATCGGCTGGATGGGCTCGATCCTGGACATCACCGAGCGCAAGCGCCTCGAGGAGCGCGAGCGGCACCAGACCGACACGATGGCGCACCAGGCGCGGCTGACGATGCTGGGCGAGGTGGCGTCCGCGCTCGCGCACCAGCTGAACCAGCCGCTGACCTCCATCACCGGCTACGCCGCGGGCGTCAAGCGGCTGCTCGAACGCGCGGGCCAGCCCGACGCGCGCATCCTCGATGCGATGACGCGCCTGGGCGACCAGGCCGCCGAGGCGGGCCGCATCGTCAAGCGCATCCGCGAGTTCCTGACGCGCCGCAGCCCGCAGCGCGAGGCGATGGACCTGGCCGAGGCCGCGCATCGCGCGCTCGCGCTGCTCGGACGCGAGCTGCGGCGGCTGCAGCTGCACGTCGAATGGGTCATCCCGACGGGCCTGCCGCAGGTCGATGCGGATCCGGTGCTGATCGAGCAGGTCGTGCTCAACCTCGTGCGCAACGCGTGCGACGAGATGGCCGGCGTGCCGGCCTCGCAACGCCGGCTGCGCGTGAGCATCGCGCGCGCCGGCTCGGGCGCGCCGGCCGGGGGCGACGAGGGCTTCCTGCGGCTGGACGTCGACGACGCCGGGCCCGGCCTGCGCGGGCGCAGCGTCGAGCAGCTGGTCACGCCGTTCTATTCGACCAAGCCCGACGGCATGGGCATGGGCCTGGCGATCTGCCGCTCCATCGTCGAGGCGCACCACGGCGCCTTCGACGCCACCGCCAGCGCCTTCGGCGGCGCGCGGTTCTCCTTCACCCTGCCGCTGGCCGCCGGCGGGACGCCGTCGGAGCTGCAGCAGCTCGGCGCGCAGCCCGACGAGCAACCCGAGGATCTGCCATGAACGCCACGACGCTCCAAGCCCGCCCGCCCGAACCGATGGTGCACCTCGTCGACGACGAGGCGCCGGTGCGCGATGCGCTGACCTTCCTGTTCCAGTCGCACGGCCTGGCGGTGCGCGCGTACGCGAGCGGCCCCGAGTTCCTCGATGCGGCCGACGAGGCGCCGCTGGCCGGCTGCATCGTGCTGGACGTGCGCATGGAGCCGATGTCGGGTCTGCAGGTGCATGACGCGCTGGTGGCGCGCGGCAGCGGCGTGCCGGTGCTGTTCCTCACGGGCCACGGCGACATCCCCATGGCCGTGGAGGCGCTCAAGAAAGGCGCGTTCGACTTCGTCGAGAAGCCCTCGGGCGACGTCGCGCTGGTCGACAAGGTCACGCGCGCGCTGGCCGTCGACGCGGCGCGCCAGGCCGCCGACTCCAAGGGCGAGGAGACCGCGGCGCGGCTCGCCAGCCTGTCGGACCGCGAGCGCGAGGTGATGCAGCGCGTGGCCGCGGGCAAGCTGAACAAGGTCATCGCCGATGAACTGTGCATCTCCGTGCGCACGGTGGAAGTGCACCGCGCGCGCGTGTTCGGCAAGCTGGGCGTTCGTTCGGCGGCCGAGGTCGCGACGCTGCTGGCGCGCGGACGCTGACAGCGCGCTGACAGGCGCAACCCGGTTCGATAGCATCTCTCGATACGGTCGGTGGTATCGATGCCTTTCCCCGCGTTTTCCCTGGATGGCGGCCCGGCGCCGGCGTCGTGCAAACCCGCTCCCCCCCGACGGCCCCCCCGATATTTACGAGGTTTTCGTGGCATCCGGGTACCGCACCACCTATGCAAAGTTCGTGAAAAGCCCACAATGGCAGTGCGGCGGCCCGTCAGGAGCGCTGCCGTTGGAGGGATCAAAAAATGTCCGTGCTTGTCGATGAACAAAGCCGCAGCGAAATGCTCAACCGCCTCAAGCGTGCCGAAGGCCAGCTGCGAGGTATCCAGCGAATGATCGAGTCCGGCCAGCCCGGCATCGACGTCGCGAGCCAGCTGGTCGCGGTCCGCCGCGCCCTGGACAGCACCTATGTGCACATGACCGTCAGCCTGGTCGAGCAGGAGCTCGGCAGCCGGCTGGGCGGCGACTCGCGAGGTCGCAAGCAGATCGGTGAAGTGCTGGGCGAGCTGACCGCATTGCTGGCCAAGGTGCGCTGACGGCGAGGCCGCCGGCCGTCGGGGCCGCGTCGACGCTTCGCCATCGCGGAACGTCCGCTTTGCCGTGCGCGAAGCGGCTGCACCGTTTGGCGAATATGGGTCCGACGAATCGCGAATAAGGAAACGCGCTTCGATTCGTTGGCGGTTGCCGCCGTGCGTCCTAGAGTGGATGAACGCGCCACCATGGCCCCCGTCCGGGTCGTGGCGCGGCTCATCGCCTCTCGTCGCCTGCTGCCTCCACCATGTCCACGCGCGCCCTGCTGCTGCGGCGGCACAGCGTGTTGCCGGGGTTCAACCTGTCCCTCGGCTTCGCGTTGCTGTACCTCTGCTTCATCGTCCTCGTCCCGCTGTCGGCGGTGTTCCTCAAGACCTTCACGGTCAGCTGGGGCACGTTCGTCGCGACGGTGACGTCGCCGCGCGTCGTCGCGTCGTATCGCCTCACGTTCGGCGCGTCCCTGCTGGCCGCGCTGGTCAACGGCGCTTTCGGGCTGCTGGTGGCCTGGGTGCTGGTGCGCTACCGCTTCGCGGGCAAGCGCATCGTCGACGCGCTCGTCGACCTGCCGTTCGCGCTGCCGACCGCGGTGGCGGGCATCGCGCTGACCACGCTGTACGCGAGCAACGGCTGGATCGGGAGGTGGCTGCCGTTCAAGGTGGCGTACACGCCGCTGGGCGTGTTCGTCGCGCTGACCTTCATCGGCCTGCCGTTCGTCGTGCGCACGGTGCAGCCGGTGCTGGAGGACCTGCAGCGCGAGCTGGAAGAGGCCGCCGCCACGCTGGGCGCCTCGCGGCTGCAGACGTTCGCGTACGTGATCTTCCCGGCGCTGATGCCGGCGCTGCTGACCGGCTTCGCGCTGGCGTTCGCGCGCGCGCTCGGCGAGTACGGCTCCGTGATCTTCATCGCGGGCAACATGCCCATGGTCTCGGAGATCACGTCGCTGCTGATCATCACGAAGCTCGAGCAGTACGACTACACGGGCGCCACCGCGATCGCGGTCGTCATGCTGGTGGCGGCCTTCGCGCTGCTGCTGCTGATCAACCTGCTGCAGGCCTGGGCGCGCAAGCGCCAGGGGCGCTGAGATGAGCGCCGTGATCGATTCGGGCGAGCGCCTGGCCGTCGCGGACGCGCCCGGGCCCGCGGCCGTGCGCCCGGTCGCGCGCGCGCGCGCGCATGACGCCGTCAGCGAGCCGGCCTGGGTGCGCCGCACGCTGATCGGCGTCGCGCTGGCCTTTCTCACGCTGTTCCTGTTCGTCCCGCTGGTATCGGTCTTCGCGGAAGCGCTGGCCAAGGGCGTGGACGTCTACTGGGCCGCGCTGGTCGAGGCCGACGCCGTCTCCGCGCTCAAGCTCACGCTGATCGCCGCGGGCGTGTCCGTGCCGCTGAACCTCGTGTTCGGCGTGGCCGCCGCGTGGGCCATCGCGAAGTTCGACTTCCGCGGCAAGAGCCTGCTGCTGACGCTGATCGACCTGCCGTTCTCGGTGTCGCCGGTGATCGCGGGCCTGATCTACATGCTGGTGTTCGGGCTGCAGGGCTGGTGCGGCGAGTGGCTGCGCGACCACGACCTCAAGATCGTGTTCGCGGTGCCCGGCATCGTGCTGGCCACCGTGTTCGTCACGTTCCCGTTCATCGCGCGCGAGCTGATCCCGCTGATGCAGGCGCAGGGCCAGGAGCAGGAGGAGGCCGCGCGCGTGCTGGGCGCCTCGGGCTGGCAGATCCTGTGGCGCGTCACGCTGCCCAACGTCCGCTGGGCGCTGCTGTACGGCGTGATCCTGTGCAACGCCCGGGCGATGGGCGAGTTCGGCGCGGTCAGCGTGGTCTCGGGCCACATCCGCGGCCAGACCAACACGCTGCCGCTGCACATCGAGATCCTCTACAACGACTACCAGTTCGCCGCGGCCTTCGCCGTCGCGTCGCTGCTGGCCGGCCTGGCGCTGGTCACGCTGGTGCTCAAGTACATCGTCGAGCGGCGCGCGCATGCGGCGTTCGACCTGGAGAAACCGGAATGAGCATCGAAGTCCGCAACGTCACGAAGAAATACGGCGACCTCGCCGTCTGCGACAACCTGAGCCTGGACGTGCCCGCGGGCGAGCTCGTCGCGCTGCTGGGCCCGTCGGGCTCGGGCAAGACCACGCTGCTGCGCATCATCGCGGGCCTCGAGGAGCCCGACGCGGGCAGCGTGCTGTTCCATGGCGAGGACGCCACCCGCACCGGCGTGCGCGATCGCAACGTGGGCTTCGTCTTCCAGCACTACGCGCTGTTCGGCCACATGACCATCGCCGAGAACATCGCGTTCGGCCTGCGCGTGCGGCCCAAGGCGACGCGGCCGTCCGACCGCGAGATCCGCGCCCGCGTCGCCGACCTGCTCAAGCTGGTGCAGCTGGACTGGCTCGCCGACCGCCACCCGCACCAGCTCTCGGGCGGCCAGCGTCAGCGCGTCGCGCTCGCCCGCGCGCTGGCGGTCGAGCCCAAGGTGCTGCTGCTGGACGAGCCCTTCGGCGCGCTGGACGCCAAGGTGCGCAAGGAGCTGCGCCGCTGGCTGCGCCGCCTGCACGACGAGATGCACGTCACCAGCGTGTTCGTCACGCACGACCAGGAAGAGGCGATGGAGGTGGCCGACCGCGTGGTCGTCATGAATGCCGGCAGGATCGAGCAGCAAGGGGCGCCGGACCACGTCTACGACCACCCGGCCACGCCGTTCGTGCTGCAGTTCCTCGGCGACGTGAACCTGTTCGCGCGCGGTGCGGAAACGGACTACGTGCGCCCGCACGAGATCGACATCGTCGACGCGCCCGCGCCGGGCACGTGGTCCGTCACGGTGGGCCAGATGCTCACGGTGGGCCCGAACACGCGCATCGAGTTCAGGCGCGACGACGATGGCAGCTTCGTCGACGTGGAGCTGCCGCGCCAGGACTTCACGGCCGCACGCGACCGCCTGGGCCTGATGCCCGGGGCACGCGTGTACCTCAAGCCGCGGCGAGTGACGCGCTTCGCGGCGGCCTGAAAGAGCGGCAGGCCTCAGCCGTCCGCGTGGCAGATGCGCGCGCGGCCCGAGGCCTTGGCGCGGTACATGCGCAGGTCGGCCACGCGCACCAGCGATTCGAAGTCCTCGCCGTCGGCGCCCAGCCAGGCGACGCCGGCCGAGAAGGTGCAGTCGTCGGTGAGGTCGTCGCCGACGCCGAAGCGCAGCGCGCGGAACTGGCGCAGGGCCTTGTCCAGCAGCTCGAGCAGGGCGGCAGGTTCGGCGTTGTCCACCAGCAGCAGGAACTCCTCGCCGCCGAAGCGACAGACGATGTCGCTGCGGCGCATGCGCTCGTGCAGCAACCGGGCGAACGCCTGCAGCACCTCGTCGCCGCGGCCGTGGCCGTACAGGTCGTTGATCTGCTTGAAGTGGTCGATGTCGATCAGCACGATGGCGATCGACGAGCCCTGGCGGCGCGCGAGCTGGATGCGCGCGAGGCTGGTCTCGTCGAGGAAGCGCCGGTTGTACAGGCCGGTCAAGGGGTCGCGCACCGCCTGCTCGCGCAGCTGCTCCTGCAGCGCCTCGGCCTCGGCGATCTTGTGCTGCAGCGCCGCATTCAGGCGCTGCGACTCGCTCATGCGCTCCTCCAGCGCGAGGTTCAGCGTCGCCAGCCGGCGGCGGTCCACCTCCGCGCGCTCCTGTGCCTCGCGGGCGCGGTCGCGGTCGTCGCGCGCGATGGCCGTCTCGTGCGCGACCTGCGTGGCGATGAAGCCGGCGCGCGCGCTGCGGTCGACCAGCGTCTCGTAGAGCCGCTGTGCCTCGCGCAGGTGGCGCAGCGCGCAGGCGGGGTCGCCCAGCGCCTCGCAGACGTCGGTGGCCACGTGCAGCAGGCGCATGCGCGAGTAGGGCGGGTCCTTCAGCTCGATCTTGGAAGCGGCCTCCAGATGCGCCGTCACCACGTCGTGCGCCTGCGCCGCGCGGCCGGTGGCCAGCAGGTACGTGGCGTGGGCGCGGGCGTGGTCGGTGCGGATGGCGGGCTCGACCTGCGCGGTCGACTCGAGGCCCGGGTCCAGCCACGCACCGGCGCCCTCGATGTCGCCCGCGCACAGGTGGGCGATCGCCATCAGCGGCGTGTTGCGGGCGAACACGCCGGGCAGGATGCGATCCTTGTTGCGCTCGATGCGCGCCAGCATCTGGACGCAGCGTTCGTGCAGCCCCAGGCCGTCGTAGATCTGCGCGAGGTTGAACACGGCCACCGCGAACGACGACCATGCGCCCGCGGCCTCGGCCAGGTCCAGCGCCTGCTCCGACAGCTTCTGGGCCTCGCCCAGGTTCCACAGGTCGGTGTGGCTGCCGCCCAGGTTGGTCAGCGAGTTGATGTGCGGGCCGGGCGAATCGCAGGACTTGGCCGCGGCGAGCGCCTCGTAGAAGTCCAGCAGCATGTAGTCGTGCTGGCCCAGCAGCTTGCGCGTGATGGCGCGCGAGTTGTGGCAGATGTAGAGGTCGACCGGCCGGCGCGCGACGTCCGCGCCGCGCGCCAGGATGCGCAGGTGCAGCTCGAGCGCCTCCTGCAGCCGGCCCTGGATCTGCAGGTACAGCGCGTCGAACTGGTCGCACATCAGCAGGCCGCGCGCATCGTCGTGCGCGGCGAAGGAGGCGCGGGCGAGTTCGTTGTGCTCCACGCCGCGATCGGCCTGGCCGGTGCGCAACAGCGAGAACGCGACGTGGAAATGCGCCTCGCCGCGCAGCGCGAGCGTCGGGTCGTCCCGGGTGGCATCCAGCACGCGCTGGCCGAGCGCGCCGGCGCCGCGGATGTCGATGTAGAGCAGCCGGTCGGCCTGCTCGAGCAGGCGCGCCGGGGCCTGCGTGCCGTCGAGCACGGGGGCGGGGTTGAGGTCGGACGGCAGCGAGTTCACCGGATCATCGGGCAATGAAGGCGCCTGCCGGGAGGAGGGCGCATCAGTACCTGAATCGGATGGTGCAGCCACGGCTTGAGGAATCGACGGCAGGGTGATCCTGATTCCGTCGGATAGTTCTCGCTTTGCCGGGAAGCGATCGGCCGGGTCGCTTGGGGCCGACGGCGAATCCCATGAATCGCGCTTCACTCTGCGGTAATCTCCGGGCAGAGAGAACCGGTCAACAATTCGATGAGTGCCAAACCGCACCTGGTTGTCTGGAGGCCTGCGACCGCGGCCATCCGTCCGCCCGGCCCCGCCCCGGGCCGGCCGCGGGTCGTTCGCAGCGCCTTCGCGGCCGTTCCCCGGCGCCCCGCATGGACGTGAGCCCCGACACCGGCGCCGGCGGGTGGCCGTCACCTGCCACCCGGCTCGCGCGCGCGATCGCGCCCGTCCTGCCGTTCCTGGTCGTCGCCGTCCTGGTGCTCGGCCTCATCTGGGGCGTGACCCTCCGGCTCCTGGCCTCCGAGCATGAAGCCGCCGATCGAGCCGCCTTCGTCTCCAGCCGCGAGCAGTTCGAGACCTACCAGGCCCAGGTCGTGCGGGCCTTGCGTGAAGTCGACGAGACCCTGAAGGTGGTCAAGTACGACTACGAGATGCGAGGCGGCCGGACGGATCTCGCCCAGCTGCGGGACCGGAACCTGCTGCCGCCGGATCGGTTCTTCGAGGTCAGCGTCACCGACAGCCGGGGCGCCGTGATCACGCGCACCGGTCATTCCGACTCGGCGATCGCCTTCGACGCCCGCACGTTGCAGTTCCTGCATCAGGGCGACACCCTCGTGGTCAGTCCGCCGCGCCGCAACCCGGCCACCGGCCGATGGCGCATGCAGTTCGCCCGCCGGCTCGATGGCGCCGGTGAACAGTTCGCCGGCGTGATCGCGGTCGAGGTCGACTCCGACTACTTCGTGAGCGGCTACGACCCGGTGACCCTCGGCGACCACGGCGTGCTCGGGCTCGTGGGGGTCGACGGCGTGGCGTGCGCGATGCGCAGCGGCGAGACGGTCACTGCGGGGCAGTCGGTCGACTTCGCCGCCCTCGTGGCGCCGGAGCCGCCCGGCAACGGGGCCGATGCCGTGACCGTCTCGCCCTGGGACGGCATCCCGCGCTACGAGAAGGCGCGCCAGCTCTACGACTTCCCGCTGGCAGTGGTCGTCGGCCTGTCGGCGGACGAACAGCTGGCCGCATCGCGGCGCGACGCGCGCACCTATCTCTGGCGCGCGAGCGCGGCCAGCGTGGTCCTGATCCTCGTGGTGGCCATCCTGGCGACCATGAGCCGGCGCCTGGCCCTGACCCGCGAGCGCGCCGCGGAGGCCCAGGTCGAGCACGCCGCCCGCATCGAGTACCTCGCCTATCACGACGGCCTGACCGGCCTGCCCAACCGCAGCCTGTTCAGCAAGCTGCTGGCGCAGTCGATCCACGAGGCGCATCGCTTCGACCACTGCCTGGCCGTGCTGTTCCTCGACCTCGATCGTTTCAAGCAGATCAACGACACGCTCGGCCACGAGGGGGGCGACCAGCTGCTGCAGGAGGTCGCGCGCCGCCTGCGGGCCTGCCTGCGGGACAGCGATGCGGTGGCCCGGCTGGGCGGCGACGAGTTCGTCGTCCTGCTGCCGCAGATCGAGGACGGGCAGTACGCCGCCGCGGTCGGCCAGAAGATCCTGTCCGCCGTCTCGCACCCCTTCGTGTTGACGGGCCAGGAATTCCGCGTCAGCGTCAGCGTCGGCATCAGCACCTATCCGCAGGACGGCCGCGACGACATGACGTTGATGAAGAATGCCGATGTCGCGATGTACCAGGCCAAGCAGACCGGCAAGAACAACTTCCAGTTCTATTCGGACGAGCTCAATGCCGATTCGCTGGAACGAATGAATCTGGAGGCCGGCCTGCGGCGCGCGCTCGCCCATGACGAGTTCGAGCTCGAATACCAGGCCAAGCACGACATCCGCGGCGGTGGCATCACCGGCGTGGAAGCCCTGCTGCGGTGGCGGCACCCTGACCTGGGAACGGTCGCCCCGATGCAGTTCATCCCGATCGCCGAGGAGACCGGCCTGATCGTGTCCATCGGCAAATGGGTGTTCGACACGGCCTGCCGGCAATACGCGGCATGGCTGGCACAGGGTCTCCAGCCCGTGACCATCGCCATCAACCTGACGGCGCGGCAGTTCACCGACGCCCGCCTCGTGGGGGACCTGGCGCATGCGCTGGAAGCCGCGGGCATGCCCGCGGAACGGCTCGAACTGGAGATCTCGGAGAGCCTGTTGACGCGTGACGTGGCCGGCAGCCGGGCGATCCTGGCCCAGTTGAAGGCGCTGGGCGTGCGCATCGCCGTCGACGACTTCGGCCTCGGCTACCTGTCCCTGGCGGCGTTGCGGCAGCTCCCGCTGGACGCGATCAAGATCGACCGCTCGTTCATCCGCGGCGCCGTCGTCACCGCCGACGACCAGGCGCTGACGGAGGCCATCATCGCGCTGGGGCACAACCTGAGCGTGACGGTCGTCGCCCAGGGCGTCGAGACCCGCGAACAGGCGGATTTCCTGCGCCAGAACGCCTGCGACCAGTTCCAGGGCTTCTTCTTCGACAGGCCGCGGCCCGCGGCGCAGGTCGAGGCATTGTTGCGGCCGCGTGTCCTGGACAACGATGGCAAGCGGCCCGGCTCCGATGCCTGATGCAAGCGGGCATGCCGCGCGCGGTGGGGGCGCCTGCCTGCGCGCGCTGGCGGGC
>DATCRO010000033.1:0-5168 GCA_036569025.1 Burkholderiaceae bacterium | reverse complement strand
TACTGCGGCACGTTGGGCATCATGATGGCCACGCGGTCGCCGCGCCGGACGCCCTTGGACTGCAGCCAGGCGCCCAGCGCGCGCGAGCGCTCGTCGATGTCGCCGTAGCTGAAGCGAACGCCCATGCACGCGGCCGCGTCGCGCCTGGCATGCCTGGTCCACGACTCCTCGAGCAGCGGCACCAGCGACGCATAGGTGTCGACCGCGACGGTGCCGGGAACGCCGGGCGGGTACTGCGTCAGCCAGGGACGCGACGAAGTGGTGGCAGCGGATGCGAGAACGTCGTTCATGACCGCCGATTTTCATCCACCGGGGCACCGCCGCACCCCGGGAAACCGGCTATGGCAACTGGGCCAACGGGTCGTCCGATGCCGGCGAGCCTGTCGCGGCCGCGACAGCCGCAGGCTCGAACAGGCGCTCGACGAGCGCCGTCTCGCGCGCGTGGATCGCGGCCAGGAATTCGCGCGCGCCGCGCATCGCGCCGAACGCGTCGAAGCCGGCCTCCAGGAACGACTGCAGCGCCCCGAGGCCAGCCGCGCGCGCCGGGCCGCGCATCGCCTTCAGGCTGGTGCGCAGCACCAGGCTGCGGGTATGGCGATCGAGCGACCGGCCCACGCGCATCACGAGCTCCAGTTGGCGCAGGCGGCTCGGCGGTTCACCCGTCGCCTGCCAGGCGCGCACGTAGCTCGCACGCGACGGCGCCGCGCCGTGCAGGTGGCCGGCCATGGTCGAGTCCAGGCGCTCCGACAATGCGTGCACCGCGGCCAGCGCCTCCACTGTCTCGACGATGTCGTCGGGGAACAGCCGCACGAGGGCGGGCACGATGCGGCTGAACTGCGCGTCGCGCTGCGCGAAGTCCTGCGGGCCGTACAGCTCGTCGACGAAGAACCGCGCGGCGCGGCCGTAGCGCGGGTGGTCGAACAGGTCGGCGTGCGTGCGCTCGAAGCGCGCCTGCTGGTACGCCTTGACGGCCGCGACGCTGGCGGCCAACGTGGGCTCGGCGGCGCGCCGGCGTCGCTCGGCGTCGACCGCGGACAGCGACTGCAGGATGCGGGTGGCGATGTCGCTCATGGCGTCGAGGTTATCAGCCGCGGTCCCACGGGGGCGTGCCGGCGAACTCCTCGGCCAGGAAGTCGATCATCGCGCGCACCTTGGCGCTGAGGTGACGGCGGCTCGGGTAGACGGCCAGGATGTCGATGTCGGGGACGCGCCAGCCGGGCAGCAGGGGCACCAGCCGGCCGGCGCGCAGGTCGGGGCCGACGAGGAAGGTCGGCTGCCACACGATGCCCATGCCCGCGCGCGCCGCGGCGGCGGCGGTGTCGCCGTTGTTCGTCCGCATCGCGGCGCGCACGCGCACGGACTGCGCGCGCCCATCGGCGTCCAGCAAAGACCACTCGCCGCCGACGTACTCGTAGACGATGCAGGCATGGCGCGCGAGATCGGCCGGTGTAGAGGGCGTGCCGTGCTCGCGCAGGTAGTCGGGCGATGCGCAGACCACGTTGCGCGAGGTCGCCAGCTTGCGCGCCGCATGCGCCGTCGAGCCCGAACGAGAGATGCGGATCGCGAGGTCGAAGCCCTCCTCCACGACGTCCACGACGCGGTCGATCAGCGACACGTCCAGCTCGACCTGCGGGTAGCGGCGGGCAAAGCGCGGCCAGCGCGAGGCCAGGTGCAGCAGCCCGAAGGTCTGCGGCGCGTTGATGCGCAACCGGCCCTGCGGTGCCAGCGTCGACGCGCTGCTGACGGCCACCGCCTCGTCGACGTCGGCCAGGATCGCCCGCGCCCGCTCGTACAGCGCCTCGCCGCTCTCGGTCAGCGACAACTTGCGCGAGTGCCGGTTCAGCAGTCGCGTGCCCAGGTGGGCCTCGAGCTCCGCGACGTAACGCGTGACGTTCGCGGGCGAGGTGTCCAGCGCCTCGGCGGCCCTGGCGAAGCCCTGGCGCGACACCACCGCGACGAACACCTCGAACGCACGCAACCGATCCATGCCGCCGCCGATAGTTCATAAAAGCTGAACGCATTGTGCACTTTCAGTGCCTGGATTGACGGCTTCATGAAGATCAAAGTGCAGTCACCGGCCTCGGCCGACCCCCCTCAACGCAACGGAGCACATCATGAACAGACTGCAAGGCAAGCGCGCCCTCATCACCGGCGGCACCACGGGCATCGGCCTGGAGACGGCCCGCCAGTTCATCGCCGAAGGCGCCCGCGTGGCCGTCACCGGCACCAACGCCGAGACGCTCGAGCAGGCTCGCATCGCCCTCGGCCCGGACGCCCTCGTGCTGCGCGTGGACGCCGCCGGCGTCGACGCCCAGGCCGGGCTCGCGCGAACCGTCGGCGAGGCCTTCGGCGGCATCGACGCCGTCTTCGTCAACGCGGGCGTCGCCGACCTGCGGCCCCTCGAGGCGTGGGACGCCGCAGGCTTCGACCGCAGCTTCGACATCAACCTGCGCGGCCCGTTCTTCCTGATCCAGGCCTTGCTGCCGTGGCTCGCCAAGCCGGCGTCCATCGTGTTGAACACGTCGATCAACGCACACATCGGCATGCCCACCAGCAGCGTGTACGCGGCGACGAAGGCGGGGCTGCTGTCGCTGGCGCGCACGCTGTCGGGCGAGCTCGTGGGACGCGGCATCCGCGTCAACGCTGTCAGCCCGGGCCCGGTGACGACGCCGCTGTACGGCAAGCTGGGCCTGAGCGCGGGCGACCTCGACAAGACCGCGCAGGCCATCCTGTCGCAGGTGCCCGCCGGCCGCTTCGGCGACCCGGCCGAGATCGCCAAGGCGGTGGTGTTCCTGGCCTCCGACGAGGCGTCCTTCACCGTCGGTGCCGAGCTGATCATCGACGGCGGCATGGGGCTCTGAGCGGCGGCGGGGCGGCGGATACCCCGGCAGTGCATCGGGCTCCGCGACGCCGCGTCACTCAAGGCTTTCCGGCTGCGCAGGGCCCTCGGGCCTGCGTGATACTCGCTGCATGATCGCGCGCGTCGCCCGCATCCTGTTCCTGGCCTGGTTCGCACTGTTGGGCAGCCTGCTCGCTCTGGCCCGGGCCGACGGGTGGACGCCGGGACTGTGGGTCGCGCTGTACGTGCTCGTGCTGGGCCATCCCACGCTGCTGGCGGTCGAGATGCTGCTGGCCCGCGCCGTGGCCGCGCGCGCTGGCGTCACGCGCGCGCGCTGGCGCGACCTGGTGCGCGCCGTCCTGCGCGAATGGCTCGAGTCGACGGCCGTGTTCGGCTGGCGCATGCCCTGGCGCGCGAACGCCATCGAGGACCATCTGCCCAAGACCTCGCGCGGGCTGCGCGGCGTCGTGTTCATCCATGGCTACATCTGCAATCGCGGCCTGTGGAACCCGTGGATGCGGCGGCTGCTCAAGCTCGACCGCGCGTTCGTCGCGGTGAGCCTGGAGCCGGTGTTCGCGAGCCTGGACGAGTACGTGCCGCAGATCGAGCGCGCGGTGCGCCGCATGGAGGCGGCCACGGGCCTCGCGCCGGTGATCGTGGCGCACAGCATGGGCGGGCTCGTCGCGCGCGCGTGGCTGCGCTCGCGCGCGACGCACAAGCGCAGCGACGGCACCGGCGAGGCCGCGCGCCTCATCACGATCGGGACCCCGCATCGCGGCACCTGGCTGGCGGGCCTGGCGCGCACGATCAACGCGCGCCAGATGCGCGTCAGCAGCCCGTGGATGACGTCGCTCGTCGAGCAGGAGCCGGCGACGCTGCAAGGCCAGATCACCAGCTGGTGGAGCGAGTGCGACCAGATCGTCTACCCGCCGCCGACCGCGGTGTACCCGGGCAGCGAGGCCAAGCAGCTGCGCGGCGTCGGCCACATCGCGCTGACCGCGCGCGAGGAGATCTGGAACGAGATCCGGCGCAGGATCGACTACTAGGAGTGTGCGCGGCAGGAGGCGCCGTCGCGAGAGCGGCGAGAAGCATGGACTTTTCAGCGGCGGCGACGAACTCGTAGTGGGCGCTACGCGAGAGGAGCCGCCGCTGAAAAGGCCCCGCTTATCGCCGTTCGCAGCAGGCGGCTTCTGCCGCGCCGACTCCTAGTCCCCGTCGATGTCGCGCAGCAACTGCCGCGCCGGCTCCAGTCCCAGTTGCAGCAGCGCGGCGATGTCGCGCACGTCGTCGGGCAACGCCGGGTTGTCCCAGCCTTCCGTCGAGTGGCGCGCCACGCGGATCGCGAGCAGGACGTTGCGGACCTGCGAGTTCTCGGCGTGGCGGTCGTCGGTGATGCGCACGAGCATCTCGGGGAGGTGCCATACCTGCATCAGCACGTGCTGGACGTCGTTCAGCTCGGCGTGCAGCACGTCGCGCTGCACGGTGGCCGAGCGCAGGTCGGGGTCGGCGAGCTGGCGGCGCTGAAGCTCCAGCGCGAGTTCGGGGGCGTGCAGCCACAGCAGCATCTCGGTGAAGTCGTGCAGCTGCGCGGCCTCGTGCAGCACGACCGCGTCGTGGTCGCCGCGGTGGATCGCGAAGCTGGCGGCGAAGCGGGCCGCGCGATCGGCGCGGCGCATCACGCGGGCCAGTCCGGCGAGCGCCTCGGCGTGGCCGGCCAGGTGATCCTCGATCGTCGGCTGCGGGCCGAACGCACGGAAGAACGGCGTGATGCCCATCAGCACCAGCGCCTCGACCACCGTCTCGGCATCGGTCAGGCGCCGGTTCGACCCCTGCGTGGACGCGTGGATCAGCACCTTGAGGGTCATCAGCGGATCGTGCCCGACCACATCGGCGATGCGGCGGGCGTCGACGTCGTCCTCGATCTCGCGCAGGTCCTCCAGCGCCGCGGCGGTGGTGGCCAGCACGGGGATCTCGCGCTGCTGGAACCAGCGTGCCCACCCCTCGACGTCGAATGGCATGCGGGCGGGGGCGGCGGCGGGCAGGGCGCTCATGGCGGGATCTCGAAGTCCGATGACCACGTCCCGTTGGTCCGGGACGGTCAGTTACTCGGTATATCGGACGCCCGCGCGCCGCGTCGCGCGGGACATCGGCAGGCCCTCAAGTCGGGCCCGGCGCATGCCGATATGCCGTGTAACTGATCGTCCCGAACCGCCGGGGCGCCGTCACCGGACCCCGAGACTCGCCATGAGCGCCCTGCCCGCCGCCCCCCTTGCCCGCACGCCGCACGACGTCGAGGGCTGGGTGCGATGGTTCCGGCAGCGCGACATCC
>DATCRO010000032.1:0-15368 GCA_036569025.1 Burkholderiaceae bacterium | reverse complement strand
CCCACGGCCGCTGCATCTTCCGCTGCATGCACCCGTACCAGACGCGCGCGCTGGCCATCGAGGCCATCAGGCGCCGCGCCGGCCACTGACGGCCACGCCGCGCGCCGGCGCGCGGTGCGTCAGGCGGGCAGGATCACCGAGCCGATGGCCACGCTCGCGAACCCGAGCCAGCAGGCGCAGCAGAACAGGGCGTCCTGCAGGTCGCGATCGGTGCGCAGCAGGCGCAGCGTGTCCAGGAGATGCGATTTCATGGACGCCAGTTTGGGCACCGTGCGCGACGATTCCGTGACAACGCGGGCTCCGTGCGCGCAGGCGTGAACCAGTTCACGCAAGTCGCCCCACGCCGCCGCGGACAGCGGACTTCAGGCCGGAACGAGCTCGTCGTCGATCACGCCGCCGGCGATGACGCTGCGGTTGCGGCCCAGGTGCTTGGCGTCGTAGAGGGCCGCGTCGGCGCGCGCCAGCACGACCTCGGCCGACTCGTCGCGGCGCCAGGTGGCGATGCCCGCGGACACCGTCACGGCCGGCGCCTGCTCGCCCAGCACGACCCGCCAGTCGTGCGCGGCGACCGCGTGGCGGATGCGCTCGACGACGCTGCGTGCGGCCTCGGGGGTCGGCGTCGCCGGCATCAGCAGCACGAACTCCTCGCCGCCATAGCGGGCGAACAGGTCGCTCGCGCGCAGCTCGGCGCGCGCGAGGTCGCAGAACGCCCTGAGCACCGCGTCGCCGCCGGCATGGCCGTGGCCGTCGTTGATCGCCTTGAACCAGTCGAGGTCCAAGATCGCCACGGAGTACGCGACGTCCGAACGGCGCGCGCGCTCGCGTTCGTCGACGATCACGCCCATCAGGTGGCGCCGGTTGAACGCCCCGGTCAGCTCGTCGTGCGTGGCCAGTTCCTGGTTGCGCTCGAGCAGCATGGTCAGCTGCTTGTTCTTCTCCGACAGCTGCTCGCGCAGGCGGCTGAACTGCGCGCCCGTGACGGCCAGACGCCGCACGCCCATGAAGAAGAACAGCCACAGGATGCCGATGTTGAACGTCGTCGGGGCCGGGCTGCCGAAGCGCGCGCGGCCCGCGAGCAACGCGAGCCCCGTGGTCAGGCCATAGGCCAGCCACAGCCAGGTGAACTGGCGCGGCGTGAGCGCGACCATCGCGTAGCTGCAGGTGATCAACGTCGAGGCCAGGAACACGATCCACAGCGTCGGCATGGCGAACAGGAACGCGATCTGGACGACGAAGTTGACGGCCAGCTGCGCGAGCAGCAGCCGCGCGTCGCCCAGCCGCAGCACCCAGCCGCGCGCCACCGCGACTGCGAACAGGCCGGTGGTCGCGAGGCTCGCGACCGCGAATGCGGTGGCCAGCGGCCACGTCGTCGCGCCCGAGGCCGCGAACAGGCCGACCACGACCGATTGCAGCAGCGAGTTCACCACCGACAGCAGCGTCATCTGCAGCCGGTGGCGTTGCAGGCGGGCCTGCCTGGACTCGGTCACGCGCGCTCCCGGGCACGACGCAGGGCGACTGTCGCGCAGGCAGCGCGGCGCTCGGCGGTGGGAAGCAAGGTCATGGCGCTTCTTTCGGAAGGCCGCGCGGCCACTTGAGGCCGGGTCGCGAATTCCCTACTCCTGAACGTTCGTCCACCGCCCCATGCGCGGCTCCGCTCACGGACAGGTGCCGATGACGTAGTAGTTCGTGCCGGTCTGCTTGAGCGTGGTCGTGACGTACAGGTTCCACAGGCCCATGTTCTGGTTGGAGCCGTTCGCGTACGCGTAGCCGCCGGACTGGTGCGCGCGGCCGGCCTGCACGTGGGCGTAGTTGCTGGCTGTGTAGCAGGTCGCGGCCGTGCCCGTGGTGGTGCCGCTGGCCGCGGACGACTGGGCGCTCTCGACGCCGCCCGAGTCCAGGTCGGTGACCGTCCACGAATAGCTCGTCGCCGGGGCCAGGCCGGTATCGACGTACGACGTGCCCGTGACGGCGGCCGAGTTCACCTTGGCGCCGTTGCGATACACGTTGTAGCCGCTCGCGCCGCTCACCGCGTTCCAGGCGATCGTCATGGAGTTCGCCGTGGCGTTGGACGTGCCCACGCCCGTCGGCGGCGGGAGCGCCCCGCCGCCACTGCCGCCGCCGGTGCTGCCCGCCGAGACGGCGTCGACCATCGCCTTGATCGCCTTCATCTGCACGCCGGCCTTCTGCGCGAACGTCGTGCCGTACCAGCCGATCCAGTCCCAGCAGCCGTTCGGGTTGGCCAGGCTGCCGCTGTCCGCGGTCGCATGCGTGCCGTTGTCCACCTGGGTCTGCGGGAACAGCACGATGATGTGGTTGGTGTCCGCCCAGCGCGTGTAGCCGGTGTTCTGGATGAAGTCCGCGCCGATCTGCGCGTAGTTCTGCAGGCAGCCGTGCAGCGCGACGTGCAGGCGGCAGCTGGCGCCGCTGGCGCACGACGCGGGCACGTAGATCCAGCCGGTTGCCGCCATGCCCGCGTTGCCCGCGGTGTAGGGCGTCTGGTCGAACTGGATGTAGTTGGCGCCGGCCGGCGAGTCGTTGCGCGCGTTGAGCGTGCCATAGAACTGCTTGAGCATCGTGCCCGCGCCGTCGAAGCTGCAGTTGCTGATGTAAGGCGAGGCGGCCGTGCCGCAGGCGTTGTCGCCCGAGCCCGCGAAGTCGGTGGGGAACGTGTGGTTGGCGCCGGACTGCTGGTTCCACGCGAGGTTGGCCGCGGTGACGCCGTTGTTGGTGTACTGGGTCTTCACGGCGGCCATCGGGTTCGGGCCGACGGTGGTGTCGGAGCTGCCGACCCACAGGAAGACCTTCTGGCGCGCGACGTTGGACAGCGCATCGTCGTTCGTGCCGCTCCAGTTGGTCAGGTCAGCCTGCATCGTGCTCAGCTGCGACGCGCTGATGGTCGCGTTGTACATGCACGCGGTGTAGTTGTTGTGGCCCGCGCACATGTACGGGCCGCCGGCGAACACGCCCACCCCCATGAAGGTGGACGAGTACGCGTAGCCGAGCTGGTTGGCCATGAACCCGCCGGAGGACAGGCCGGACACGCTGATCTGCGTCTTGTCGACGTTGAGCGACGGCAGGGGCGAGGCCGCCTGCGCGGCGAACGCGGCGGCCGCGAGGGAGGATGCGGCCCAGTGAACGAACGAGGACATCGATGGTCTCCATGTTGTCGTGCCAAGGGAAGGTTGCCGGCATCGGTGCCGGCATGCGTGCCGCATCGCGTCCTGCGCTGGGTCCGACGCGGGGAGCCCATTGAACGCAGGTTGCGATGCGCCGCACACCGGGGAATCCCGGTCGACAACGCGATTTGTGCGCCGAAATTCAGCCCGTTGAACGAACCGAGCGCCGCGGTTCAGCCCACTGAACCCGCGCCTTCGGAGCCGTCGCCGTGCGGGGGTTTGCACTGACGGGATCACGCGGCTTGCGGGCCGTCGTGGGCGCGAATTACGCTGGCCGGGTTCGCGTCGCGCACCCGCGACTCCCCCCGCATTCCACGAAGGATCACACCCCATGACATCCCTCTTCCTTGCCCAGCGCACCGCGCTCGTGACCGGCGCCGCGCAAGGCATCGGCCTCGCGATCGCCGCGCGCCTGGCCGCCGCCGGCGCGCGCGTCGTGCTGCACGACCTGCCCGGCTCGCCGCACGCGGACGAAGCGCTCGCGGCGTTGCGCGAGGCAGGCGCGACCGACGCGTGCTTCATCGGCGCCGACCTGCGCGCGAGCGATCGCATCGACGCGCTGATGGACGAGGCGCTGCGCCGGCACGGCGGCATCGACATCCTGGTCAACAACGCCGGCATCCAGGCCACCGCGCCCATCGTCGACATGGCGCCGCAGCGCTGGGACGACATCGTCGCCGTCAACCTGTCGGCGGCCTTCCACACGATGCGGCGCGCCCTGCCCGGCATGCTCGCGCGCGGCTACGGACGCGTCGTCAACATCGCCTCGGTGCACGGCCTCGTGGCCTCGCGCGAGAAGGCGCCCTACGTGGCCGCCAAGTTCGGCCTGGTCGGCCTCACGCGCGTGGCCGCGCTCGAGTGCGCGACCGCGGGCACGCGCGCGAGCGGCGGCATCACCGCCAACTGCATCGCGCCGGGCTGGACCGAGACGAGCCTGATCGAGCCGCAGATCCTGCAGCGCGCGCGGGCGGTCGGCGGCGACCGCGAGGCCGGCGTGCGCGAGCTGCTGCGCGAGAAGCAGCCGAGCCAGCGCATGTCACTGCCGTCCGAGATCGCCGAGCTGGCCTGCATGCTGTGCCAGCCCTGGGCGCACAACATCAACGGCACCACGCTGCCCGTGGACGGCGGCTGGACGGCGCAGTGAGGCGCGGCGCGCGCCGCCCGCCTCACTTGAGCAGGCGCCCGTCGCCGTCGATCACGGTCACCTCGACGAAGGTCGAGCCCACGCGCTCGTGCGGCCCGAAGCTGACGGTCATGCCGCCCAGGTCGAAGTTGTGCAGCGACTCCAGCGCCGCGAGCACGCGCGCGCGGGTCGGGTTCGGGCCGGCGCGGCGCAACGCCTCCACCAGCACCTTGGCGCCGAGGTACTCCTCGAAGTTCGTGTAGTTGACCGCCTGTCCCGGCGCGTAGCGGTGCAGCGCCGCCTGGAACTCGCGCACGACGGGCAACGTGTCGCGATACGGATAAGGCACGACCTGGCTGATGCCCAGGCCGCGCGCGTTGTCGATGCCCGCGAGCCGCACGAGCTCGGCCGGATCGACCACCGACACGTTGAACAGCTGCCCGCCCCCGCCGCCCTGGCGATAGGCCTTGATGAAGGCCGCGGCCGGCTTGTTGACCGCCACCATGATGACGGCCTGCGCGTGCGCCGCGATGATCGTGCGCACCGCCGCGTCCACGTCGCCGGTGTTGCGCTCGTAAGGCGCCGCGGCCGCCAGCGACTGCCCGCGCCGCGCCAGCGCGGCCTCGATGCCCGCCTTGCCGGACTGCCCGAAGCCGTCGTTCTGGTACAGCAGCGCGATGCGGCGGATGCCCAGCGTGTCCAGCTGCTGCACCATGTGCTCGGCCTCGCGCGCATAGCTCGCGCGGACGTGGAAGATCCACGGGTTGAACGGCGTGCGCAGCGCCTCGCCGCCGGTGTACGGCGCCACCAGCGCGACGCCGGCGTCCGCGAGCACGCGGTCGTCGAGCAGGCGCGCGACGTTGGCGGTGCCGGCGAGGCCGAACAGCGCGACGACCTCGGGCCGTGCGACGAGCGCGCGCGTCGCCTGCTCGGTGCGCGCGACGTCGTAGCCGTCGTCCGCCACCACCGTGACGATGCGCGCGCCGTTGATGCCGCCATGGTCGTTGACCCAGTCGAAGCACACGCGCCCGCCCAGCACCATCTGCTGCCCGGTCGTCGCCAGCACGCCCGTCAGCGGCGCGACCTGGCCGACGACGATGTCGGCGGCGCGCGCAGGCGGTAGCGCTGCAGCAAGCGTCGTTGCCAGCAGCACCCCGGCCGCGCGTGTCCAGCGCCGCAGGCATGCGGCCCATCGCGCCCGGGCCGTGGCCCGGGGCGCGCGAAGATCTTTCGCCGTCATCGATGTCTCCTCGCCGGGCGCGCGCTCGCGGCTCCGGCATCGTCCTTCTCGCGCGCAGGCCGCTCGACGGCCGCCTTGCGCGTCCCAACGATTCGACGAGGAGTCCGTCCTGGATCACCCGGCGACCGCACCCGCAGTCTGGAACCGGACGGACGCCGGCGACAGTCGTGCGACTACATCGGGGTAATCGCTGACCGGCACGCCGCGGGCGCGCTCAGGCCGCGAGGTTCGAGGGCGTGTCGGCGATCAGCTTGCGCACCAGGCCGGTGGCGGTGTCGACGCCGTGCTTGCGCAGCAGGCGGCTGCGGTAGATCTCCACCGTGCGGTGGCTCAGGCCCAGGCGGCGCGCGACGAGCTTGCTGGTCAGGCCCTCGACCAGCAGCGCGCCGATCTCGCGCTCGCGCGGCGTCAGGTCGACCGCGATCGGCCGCGTGGCCGAGATGTCCTCCAGCGACCAGATCGCCGCCGCGTGCGGACGCGAGCGATCGAGCGCGTGGCCCCAGACATGGCACCAGAACAGGCTGCCGTCGCCAGGGCGCCGCATGACGCGCTCGTCGGCGTAGCCGCCCGTCTCCGAGCTGCTGACGGCCGTGGCGATGCGGCGGCCGGTGCGCTCGAACTCCTCGGGCGTCGGAAACAGGATCTCGAACGAGCGCCCCACCACCGCCTCGCGCTGCGTCCGGAAGATGGCGAGGAACTTCAGGTTGCAGTCGACGATGATGCGGTCGCGCGTAAGCGCGCAGGCCATCGGCGAGAGCTCGAAGGCGCTGCGGTAGTCGAGCGTGAGCTCGGGGGAACGGTTCGCGCCGGCGTCAGGGGACAGGGTCATGCTTTGCCTCCAAATGCGAGCGGCGTCCGGCACATTCCGGCACCGCCTTGTCGATTCATTGGATCGGGTAGCCGCGCGGCGGGCGGCCGCCGATGCGCCGCGTCAGGCGGCGCGCGGTGTCCAGCAGCGCCGCGCGATGGCGTTCGAGGGCCTCGGCGTCGAGCGTGGACTTGTTGATGCACATCGCCACGCCCGCCACCACGTGGCCGCCGGCGTCGAAGGCCGGAGCACCGAACGACAGCACGCCCGCGCGCACGCCTTCGTCGTCGATGCTGTACCCGCGTCGCCGGATCGCCGCCAGCTCGTCGAACAGCGCGCGCGTATCGGCAGGGCCGCGGCCCGTGAGCGTGGACAGCGGGCCCGGCGGGAACAGCCGCTCGAGCACCGTGTCGGGCTGGTACGCGAGCATCGCCTTGCCGCTGCCCGACAGCCAGGCCGGCAAGCGCACGCCCACGTTGAACGCGAGCCCCAGCGGCCGCCGGCTGTTGCGCACCGCCACGTAGACGGCATCGGTGCCGTTGAGCACGGACAGGATGACGGACTCGTCGGCCGAATGGCTCTCGGCATCCCACATCGCGCCGAACTCGTGGGCGACGCTGGTGCCGGCGATGAAGGCCTCGGCCAGCCCCATCACGCGCGCGCCGATCGAGAAGCCGCCGCTCTCGCCGCTGCGCTTGAGGTAGCCGTGGTGCAGCAGCGTGTTGCACAACCCGTGCACCGAGCTCTTGGGCAGGCCGAGGTCGGCAGCCAGCCCGCTGGCCGACATCGGCTGGCGCTGCTGCGCCACGCGCTCCAGCAGCGCCAACGCGCGCACGACGGCCGGCACCAGCGGCGGCGCCAGGGGCTCGTCATCGGCAACAGGGGCATGGGTGGGCGCCAGCAGGTCGTTCACGCGCTTCCTCGATGTGGTTGTTCAGCCCGCTGAACGTCGTCCAGCAGGATAGACAGTCTACGCGGCGCGGCACCCGAATGGGGCATTCGTGCGGCCGTTCGCGGGAAAGTACGGGGGTGGTGCGCAGCGCCCGAAGGCGACCGCGCAGCGGGATCGGCGGGTCACTGCCAGTCGGGCGCGAAGGTTCGCGCGCCTGTCGCGATCACGCTGCCATCGGACTCACGCCCGCTGCCGGCAACGCGGGCCGCCTGGTTCCACGCCGGTTCGCAATCGACACGTGTCCGGCTTCACCCGGAGTCGCCGCAGCGCTGGGCAACCGTCGCCTGCTCGTTCAGGGCTTCGCGGAGCAGCTGCTGCGCCCTCTCGCGAAGTGTCCGGGCCGCTTCGATCTGTTCGACGGGCAAAGGCGCGCGGAGGTCACGAGCGCTGGCACGCAGGCGAATCAACGACCGCGGATCGATCGCAAGGCTCGCCCGTGGCCGTGATCTCACCTCGCCGCAAGCGCCGCGGCACGAGCGGCTGCAATGGACGGCGCGGACCCGGGTACCGTCTTTGCTTCACATGCGCATGAGCAGCACGCAACCCGTCGAATTCCACGGCCGTGTCGTCATCCTCGGGTTCGGCGCCATCGGCCAGGCCATCCTCCCGCTCGTGTTGCGCGACGTGCGCATGCCCCCCTCGCGCATCGAGGTGGTCGAGCCCACCGGCGACGCGGCGCAGATCCTCCGAGGATCGGGCGTGGCGCATGCCCAGCTCGCGCTCGACCCGCAGAACTACAGCGCCGAGCTCGGGCGCCGGCTGTCGCAAGGGGACATCCTGCTCAACCTGTCGGTCGACGTCGCCAGCGTCGCCCTCATGCGCTGGTGTCAACAGCAGGGCGTGCTCTACCTGGATGCCTGCACGGAGCCTTGGCCCGGCGTGCACGACGATCCGGCTCGACCGCTCGCCGAACGCACGAATTACCGGCGGCGCGAGGAAGTCCTGGCAATCCAGCGCGCGGAAACGTCCCGCACGACCGCCTTGGTCACGCTGGGCGCCAATCCCGGGCTTGTCTCGTTCTTCGTGAAGAGGGCCTTGCTGGAGCTGGCAGGCCCGGGATCGCCGACGCCCGGGACGCGCCAGGAATGGGCCGCCCTCGCGCGCGGGCTGGACGTGCGCGCCATCCATGTTTCCGAGCGCGACAGCCAAGTGGCGGATCGCCGCAAGCAAGCGGGCGAGTTCGTCAACACCTGGTCGATCGAAGGCTTCGCCGGCGAGGGCCTGCAACCGGCCGAGCTGGGATGGGGAACGCACGAGCGCCACTTCCCCGCCGACGGCCACCGACACGTCCACGGATCGCAAGCGGCCATCTACCTGGGAAGACCTGGTCTCGGGACGCGCGTGCGCAGTTGGGCGCCCATTGCCGGCCCGTTCACCGGCTATCTGGTCACCCACGCCGAATCGATCTCCATCGCCGACCACCTGACGGTTGGCGACCCGGCGGCGCCCGACTACCGTCCGACCGTGCACTACGCCTACCACCCCTGCGACGATGCCGTCCTCTCGATCCGCGAACTCGAGGGTCGCCATTGGCGGCTGCAGGAACAGCATCGAATGCTGCGGGACGACATCCTCTCCGGCGTCGACGAGCTGGGCGTGCTGCTGATGAGCGGAACGCACGGCGCGTACTGGTATGGGTCGCAGTTGTCGATCGACCAGGCGCGCGCGCTCGCTCCAATGAACAACGCGACGACCCTGCAGGTCGCCGCGCCACTCGTGGCCGGCCTGCGCTGGGCAATCGAGCACCCGCAGGAGGGCGTCCTCGAACCGGACGATCTCCCGCACGCGGCCATGCTCGATGTCGCCATGCCCTACCTCGGCGACGTCGTCGGCGTTCGCACCGACTGGACGCCTCTGCAGGACGCCCCGCGGCTCTTCGACGAGCATCTGGATCGAAGCGATCCCTGGCAGTTTGCCAACGTTCGCATCCCTTGATGCCGCGTGTCGGCGGGATGTGTCAGGACGTTCTGCCCAGGGTTGGAGCAAATGCCAGGAAAGACGCTCAGTACTCTCCGGGCCCTTGGTAGTCCGGCGCGAGGTTCTCGAACTTCGTCCACTGCCGCAGGAACGCCAGCTTGGTCGTGCCGACCGGGCCGTTACGCTGCTTGGCGATGATGATCTCGGCGACGCCCGGCTCCTTGGATTCCTTGTTGTAGTACTCGTCGCGGTAGATGAACATGATGATGTCGGCGTCCTGCTCGATGGCGCCGGATTCGCGCAGGTCGGACATCATGGGGCGCTTGTCGGGCCGCGACTCGACGCTTCGGTTCAGCTGCGACAGCGCGATCACCGGGCAGTGCAGTTCCTTGGCCAGCGCCTTCAGGCCCCGCGAGATCTCCGAGATCTCGGTGGCGCGGTTCTCGCCGTTGCCCGAGCCCGTCATCAGCTGCAGGTAGTCGATCACGATCAGGCCCAGCTGGCCGCACTGGCGAGCCTGGCGGCGCGCGCGGGCGCGCAGCTCCGGCCCGGTCAGGCCCGGCGTCTCGTCGATGAAGATCGACGACTTGGACAGGCGCTCCACGGCTTCCGTCAGCCGGCCCCACTCGTCGTTGTCGAGGCGGCCGGTGCGCAGGTGCTGCTGGTCGATGCGGCCCTGCGAGCCGACCATCCGCAGCGCGAGCTGGGACGCGCCCATTTCCATCGAGAACACGACGACCGGCAGGCCCTCGTTGACCGAGACGTTCTCGGCGATGTTCAGAGCGAAAGCCGTCTTGCCCATCGAGGGCCGCGCCGCCAGGATGATCAGGTCGCCCGGCTGCAGGCCCGCGGTGTTGCGGTCGAAGTCGTAGTAGCCGGTGCGCACGCCGGTGACGTCCTCGGCGCCGTTCTCGGCCAGTTCGGTCACGCGGTCGATCAGCTGCACCGCCAGCTGGTCCATGCTGTGGAAGCCCTGCTTGTTGCGGTTGCCTTCCTCGCCGATCTTGAAGATCTTGCCCTCGGCCTCGTCCAGGATCTGCGTGACCGCGCGGCCCTGCGGATTGAACGCGTTGGTGGCGATCTCGTCGGAGGCGGCGATCAGCTTGCGCAGGATCGCGCGCTCGCGGACGATCTCGGCGTAGCGGCGCATGTTGGCCGCGCTCGGCACGCTCTGCGCGAGCTGGTTCAGGTAGGTCAGGCCGCCCGAGTCCTCGGCCTTGCCAGCCATCTGCAGGTGCTCGTAGACGGTGATGACGTCGGCGGGCTTGCTGGCGTTGATCAGTGCGCCGATGGAGCCGAAGATCAGCTTGTGCTCGAAGCGGTAGAAGTCATCGGCCGTGATGATGTCGGCCGCGCGGTCCCAGGCGCCGTTGTCCAGCAGCAGGCCACCGAGCACGCTCTGCTCGGCCTCGATGGATTGCGGCGGGACCCGCAGCTTGGCGATCTCGTCGTCGCGGGCCTGGCCGCGGTTGGGCGGGGCGGAGTCAAAGACTGTCGTCATGTGTCGTCGATCTTAAAGGCGTCTCGGACAAGCGCTGTGGACAAGCTTGTGGACAGCCTGGGGAGCTTGGTGGGACAAGCCGCTTTTTCGTGTCGCCAATGAAAAAGGGCCGACGCGAGTCGGCCCTTTCGAGGCTGCAAGCGGGCACGAGGCCCGCTGGACGCTCAGTCTTGCTCGGCGACGACCTGCACCGTCACGTCGACGACGACGTCGGTGTGGGCGGCGATCGAGACGGCGTGCTCGCCGACGGTCTTGAGCGGACCGTTGGGCAGGCGCACTTGCGACTTGGCGACTTCGTAGCCGTTCTTGGTCAGCGCTTCGGCGATGTCGGCGTTGGTGACCGAGCCGAACAGGCGGCCGTCGACGCCGGCCTTCTGCGAAATGCGCACGGTCTTGCCGGCCAGCTTCTCGCCGAACGCTTGCGCGGTGGCCAGCTTCTCGGCGGCAGCCTTTTCCAGCTCGGCGCGGCGGTCTTCGAATTCCTTGATCGCGGTCGCGGTGGCGCGGCGCGCCATGCGGGTCGGGATCAGGAAGTTGCGCGCGTAACCGTCCTTGACCTTGACGACGTCGCCCAGGTTACCGAGGTTGGCGACCTTTTCCAGCAGGATGATTTGCATGGGTCGTTTCTCCTCAGACCTTGTGTTGATCGCTGTACGGCAGCAGGGCCAGGAAGCGGGCGCGCTTGATGGCGACCGTCAGCTGGCGCTGGTAGAACGCGCGCGTGCCGGTCAGGCGGGCCGGCGTGATCTTGCCGTTCTCACCCACGAAATCGCGCAGGGTGTCGACATCCTTGTAATCGATGTGATCGACCTTGGCGACGGTGAAGCGGCAGAAGCGCTTGCGGCGGAACAGCAGCGATTGCTGGTTGCGCTTCGGACGCTTGTCCTTGGAAAAACGAGACTTCGGCGGGGGCATGGTGATGACCTCTCGAGAAATGGGTTCCGAATGAATGGCGTGGGGGACGTGCTGTCAGGCGTCGACGTCGGTGACATGGAAGACAAGGCCCTTCGCGTTTCGCGAGGGGGCGAGGAATCCGGCGTAGCCGGCGACCTGTCCCAGGGGAAGTGTCGCGACCTTGCGCGTGATCTCGCCGATCGCCACCGCACGGATCGTCAGGACGACCTTGCGCGGCTGCTTGTCTTCGAGCACCTCGGATTCGTGCTTCAGGCTCAGGTCGAGCGCTGGAAGTCCGGCCGGGGTGTACCGGGTCGAACCGCGTTCCACCAGCTCCGCAGAGAGAATCAGCCGATTCATCGCTGCTCAGCGGCGGTGCGCGGGGTTTGCCTTCAGGCCGTCGCCTCCTGCGACGATGCCGACTTGCGGGCTTCTTCCTTCTCCACGGCCTTCATCATGACGGACGGGGCGGTGTCGGCCTTGTCGCGCAGCACCGTGAGGTGGCGCAGGACGGCATCGTTGAAGCGGAAACCGGTTTCCAGTTCGGCCAGGGCTTCCTTGCCGCACTCGATGTTCAGGCAGATGTAGTGAGCCTTGGCGAGCTTCTGGATCGTGTAGGCCAGCTGGCGGCGGCCCCAGTCTTCCAGTCGGACCACCTTGCCACCGGAGTTGGTGACGAGGGCCTTGTAGCGTTCCAGCATGGCCGGAACCTGTTCGCTTTGATCCGGGTGGATCAGCAGAACGATTTCATAGTGACGCATGAACACTCCTTGTGGATTTCCAGCCAGGCTGGAATGAAGCCGCCCCGACAGCGTCAACTAGAAGGCCGCCGCGTCGGAAATGACGCTTCAGCCACGGGTGCGGCAAGGAAAGCCAAAGATTCTAGCACAACGCCATCGCATGGAGGCATCGATCGCTGGGAGACAGCTCAGGGCGGCCCGCGGCCGGAGGGGTCTGGCCTCTCCTCGTCATCGCGCCACGAAGGCGCCGCAAGCTGTTCGGCACCCGCGATGTCGAGGCCAAGGCCTGACCTCGATCCTGGCTGGCGTTCGGGGTCAGGCCTTCGCCTCCCGTCACGACTGCCACCGCGGCTTCGATCTGCGGCTCAGCGTGACGTGAGGAGAGGCCAGTCCCCTCGGCGACGCTTTACTTCCTGGCCGCCAGCGCCGTCCAGGTGTCGACGACGGTGTCGGGGTTCAGCGAGATCGACACGATGCCCTCGTCGGCCAGCCAGGCCGCGAAGTCCGGGTGGTCGCTGGGGCCCTGGCCGCAGATGCCGACGTACTTGCCGGTGGCGCGGCAGGCGTTGATGGCGCGCGAGATCATCGCCTTGACGGCCGGGTCGCGCTCGTCGAAGTCCTCGGCGAGCTGCTCCAGGCCGGAGTCGCGGTCCAGGCCCAGGGTCAGCTGCGTCAGGTCGTTGGAGCCGATGGACATGCCGTCGAAGTGCTCCAGGAACTGGTCGGCCAGGATGGCGTTGCTGGGCACCTCGCACATCATGATGACGCGCAGGCCGTCGACGCCGCGCTTGAGGCCGCGCTCGGCGAGCATCGTCACGACGCGCTCGGCCTGGCGCACGGTGCGCACGAACGGCACCATGATCTCGACGTTGGTCAGGCCCATGTCGTGGCGCACGCGGCGCAGCGCCTCGCACTCCATCGCAAAGGCGTCGCTGAACTCGCCGCTGATGTAGCGCGACGCGCCGCGGAAGCCCAGCATCGGGTTCTCCTCGTCGGGCTCGTAGCGCGAGCCGCCGATCAGCTTCTTGTACTCGTTGGACTTGAAGTCCGACAGGCGCACGATGACCGGCTTGGGCCAGAAGGCCGCGGCGATGGTGGCGATGCCCTCGGCGAGCTTGTCGACGTAGAACGCGCGCGGCGACGCGTGGCCGCGCGCCACCGACTCGACGGCCTTCTTCAGGTCGACGTCGATGTTGGGGTAGTCGAGGATCGCCTTCGGGTGGACGCCGATGTTGTTGTTGATGATGAACTCCAGGCGCGCCAGGCCGACGCCGGAGTTGGGCAGCTGCGAGAAGTTGAATGCCAGCTGCGGGTTGCCCACGTTCATCATGATCTTGATGGCGCTGTAGGGCATCTCGCCGCGCACCACCTCGCTGACTTCGGTCTCGAGCAGGCCGTCGTAGACGTAGCCGGTGTCGCCTTCCGAGCAGACCACGGTGACCAGCGCGCCGTCGTGCAGCACGTCGGTCGCGTCGCCGCAGCCGACCACGGCCGGGATGCCCAGCTCGCGCGCGATGATGGCCGCGTGGCAGGTGCGGCCGCCGCGGTTGGTGACGATGGCGCCGGCGCGCTTCATCACCGGCTCCCAGTTGGGGTCCGTCATGTCGGCCACGAGCACGTCGCCGGGCTGCACCTGGTCCATCTCCGAGACGTTGCGGCACACGCGCACGGGGCCGGTGCCGATCTTCTGGCCGATCGCGCGGCCTTCCACCAGCACGGTGCCCGAGCCCTTGAGCTTGTAGCGATGCTCGGCCTGGCTCGCGGCGTTGCTCTTGACCGTCTCCGGACGCGCCTGGAGGATGTAGATCAGGCCGTCGCCGCCGTCCTTGCCCCACTCGATGTCCATCGGGCGGCCGTAGTGCTTCTCGATGATCATCGCGTACTTCGCGAGCTCGACCACGTCGGCGTCGCTCAGCGAGTAGCGGTTGCGCTGCTCCGGCGGGGTGTCGACGGTGCGCACCAGCTTGCCGTCCCGGGCCTTCTCCTCGGCCGAGGCGAACTCCATGCGGATCAGCTTGGAGCCCAGCGTGCGGCGGATGATCGGGAACTTGCCAGCGGTCAGCGCCGGCTTGTGGACGTAGAACTCGTCGGGATTGACGGCGCCCTGCACCACCGTCTCGCCCAGGCCGTAGCTGGCCGTGATGAAGACGACGTCGGTGAAGCCGCTCTCGGTGTCCAGCGTGAACATGACGCCCGCGGCGCCGAGGTCGGAGCGCACCATGCGCTGCACGCCGGCCGACAGCGCGACTTCGGCGTCGGCGTAGCCCTTGTGCACGCGGTAGCTGATCGCGCGGTCGTTGTACAGCGAGGCGAAGACCTCGCGCATCTTCTGCAGCACGGCGTCGATGCCGACGACGTTCAGGAAGGTCTCCTGCTGGCCGGCGAAGGACGCGTCGGGCATGTCCTCGGCCGTGGCCGACGAGCGCACCGCGAACGAGGCGTTCGGGTCGCTGGCGGACAGGCGCGCGAATTCCTCGCGCACGCCCTTCTCGAGCTCCGGCGGGAACGGCGCGTCCTCGATCCACTGGCGGATCTGGCTGCCGGCCTCGGCCAGCGCGCGCACGTCATCGGTGTCGAGCGACTTCAGGCGCGCGGCGATGCGCTGCGTCAGGCCGCCGAACTCCAGGAACTGGCGGAACGCGTGCGCCGTGGTGGCGAAGCCGCCGGGGACGCGGACGCCCGTGGTGGCCAGCTGGCTGATCATCTCGCCGAGGCTGGCGTTCTTGCCGCCGACGATGTCGACGTCGGTGTTCCTCAGCTCCTCGAATGGAATGACCAGTCGGGTGGCCAGTGCGGGGTTGGACATGAAAAAACTCCTTGATGATGGAAAACCGGGCTCCGGCCGTCAGCAATCCATGGACGCGCCCCTGCGTGTTGTTCGAGTTGTGCGGCGAGGCGGGCCATGGCTTTGGAGGACGTCCGGAAGATTTATGGTTCAGTTGACCGGGATTCTACGGAGGATCTGCCTATCATCGGGTAGGACAGACGCCCTAACGCCGCCAAGGCAACCTTGACAA
>DATCRO010000031.1:0-4016 GCA_036569025.1 Burkholderiaceae bacterium | reverse complement strand
GTCCTTGATCTGCTCGCAGATCGCGCCGAGGGACTTGCCCTGCCAGGCCATCTCCACCGGCGCGATGTGCCACTTGGGCGCGCCGGGCACGCCGGCGGGCTGGAAGTTGGCGACCTGGTGGCAGGTGGCGCAGCGCATCGCGATGGCGCCCTGGTCGTCCTTGCCGCGCACCACCAGCGGCAGGTGCGGGTGCATGTCGTCGCCCTGGGTCGGGCGGTCGCCCACCGGATGGCAATTCTGGCAGCGCGGGCTCTGGATCACCTTGCCGGCCTCGGCGAACAGCGCGCGCGAGCGTTCGGCGGGGTCGGCGATGCCGGCGAAGTCGGCGGGTGACTTCAGGTCCTGCGCATGGACGGCGGGCGCAGCCAGGCCGGCCGCGAGGAGAAATCCAACCAGCGTTGTCGGTCGCATTCGAACCCCCTGGAAAAATTCCAAGCGGCGAGCATACTGCGGCCTCCGAATTCCTTCACGGGAGCCGCGTGATGACGACCGTTTCGCTCAACGTCAATGGCCATGCGCACAAGGTGCAGGCCGATGCGGACACCCCGCTGCTGTGGGTGCTCCGCGACGACATCGGCCTGACCGGCACCAAGTTCGGCTGCGGCGTCGCGCAATGCGGCGCCTGCACGGTGCACCTGGACGGCCAGCCCGCGCGCTCCTGCGTCACGCCGGCCACGGCGGTCGGCGCCCGCAAGGTCACCACCATCGAGGGGCTGCAGTCCAGGGCCGCCAAGGCGGTGCAGAAGGCCTGGATCGAGCACGACGTCGTGCAGTGCGGCTACTGCCAGTCCGGCCAGATCATGTCCGCCACGGCGCTGCTGGAACAGAACCCCCGGCCCAGCGACGAGGACATCGACCACGCGATGGCCGGCAACATCTGCCGCTGCGCCACCTACGTCCGCATCCGCGCCGCGATCCACGCCGCGGCCGGCCAGCTCTCGGCCTGAAGGAGTCCGCCATGCACCCGTTGATGCACGCCATGCGCGAGAAGATGCTCGAGGAACTCCAGGCCCGGGTGCCCACTGCGCCCGCGGGCGTCACCCGACGCAGCGTGCTCGCGTCCGGCGCGGCCGGCGGCCTCGTCGTGGCCGTCGGCTGGCTGCCCGGAACCGCGCAGGCCGTCGCGGGCCCGGGCGCCGAGGGCAGCGCGGCCAAGGCCGCCCTGGTGCCCAACCAGTTCGTCAGCGTCGGCACCGACAACCTCGTCACCATCGTCTGCAAGCACCACGAGATGGGCGAAGGCAACACCACGGGCCTGGCCACGCTGGTGGCCGACGAGCTCGACGCCGACTGGTCGCTGGTGCGCACCGAATACGCCCCGGCCGACGCGAAGCGCTACGCCAACCTCGCGTTCGGCACCATGCAGGGCACGGGCGGATCGACGGCCATCGCCAATTCCTACATGCAGTACCGCGAGGCCGGCGCCACGGCGCGCGCGATGCTGGTCGCGGCCGCCGCCGACGCCTGGAAGGTGCCGGCCGGCGAGATCCAGGCGCGCGCCAGCGTGCTGACGCACCCGTCGGGCAAGCGCGCCACCTATGGCGAGATGGCGGCGGCCGCCGCCAGGCAGGCGCCGCCGCCCAAGCCGGCGCTCAAGAGCCCGGCGCAGTTCACGCTGATGGGCCACGACCGCGCCACGCCGCGCGTGGACTCGCCGTCCAAGTGCACGGGCACCGCCATCTACACCGGCGACGTCAGGCTGCCGGGCCTGCTCACCGCGGTGATCGCGTTCCCGCCGTCCTTCGGCGCCAGGATGGTGTCGTTCGATGCCACCGCTGCCAGGAAGGTCAAGGGCGTCACCGACGTCGTCGCCGTGCCCGAAGGCGTGGCGGTCGTCGCGAAGAACACGTGGGCCGCGATGCAGGGCCGGCGCGCGCTGAAGGTGACCTGGGACGAATCGGCCGGCGCCTCGCTCGACTCCGAGGCGCTGCTGGCGCACTACCGCGAGCTCGCGAGCCAGCCCGGCACGCCGTTCGCGAAGCCCGCGACACCGCCGGCGGCCGCCGCGCGCACGGTGGAGGCGATCTACGAATTCCCGTTCCTCGCGCACGCGCCGATGGAGCCGCAGGGCTGCGTCGCGTGGCTGCACGACGGCCAGCTGGAGACGTGGGCCGGCCACCAGTTCCCCACCTTCGACCACATGCTCGCGGCCAAGGCGGCAGGCCTGCCGATGGACAAGGTCAAGCTGCACTCGCTGGTCTCGGGCGGCAGCTTCGGCCGCCGCGCCAACGTGTGGAGCGACTTCACCGTGGCCGCCGTCAACGTGGCGGTGGCGATCAAGGGCCGCGCGCCGGTGCGCCTGCAGTACAGCCGCGAGGACGACATGAGCGCCGGCCTGTACCGGCCGATGATGCTGCACTCGCTGAAGGTGGGCCTGGACGGCGCCGGCAAGGTGGCGTCGTGGCAGCACGTGGTGGTCGGCCAGTCCATCGTCGCGGGCACGCCGATGGCGGCGATGATGGTCAAGGACGGCGTCGACCCGACCTCGATCGAGGGCGTGCACCCCACGTCCTACGACCTGCCGATGATGGACGGCCAGGTGCACGACGTCGCGCTGCCGGTGCGCCCGCTGTGGTGGCGCTCGGTCGGCAACACCCACACGGCCTACGTGATGGAGACGATGATGGACCGGCTCGCGCGCGCCGCGAACCAGGATCCGCTCGCGTTCCGGCTGGCGCTGCTGCAGAAGAACGAGCGCGCCACGCGCACGCTCAGGCTGGTGGCCGACAAGGCCGGCTGGGGCAAGGCGATGCCGCCGGGATCGGCACAGGGCATCGCGCTGCACGAGAGCTTCGGCACCGCCGTCGCGCAGGTGGCCGAGGTCACGCTCAAGGACGGCAAGGTGCGCGTCGACAAGGTGTGGTGCGCGGTCGACTGCGGCGTGGCCGTCAACCCCGACGTGATCCGCGCCCAGATGGAAGGCGGCATCGGCTTCGCGCTCGGCGCGCTCTACTACAGCGAGATCGAGCTGAAGGCCGGCCGGCCGCAGCAGCGCAACTTCGACCAGTACCGCTCGCTGCGCATCTACGAGATGCCTGCCATCGAGGTGGTCATCGCCGACAGCAGCGCGCCGCCCACGGGCGTCGGCGAGCCGGGCGTCCCGCCGCTGGCTCCCGCCGTGGCCAACGCAGTCGTGCGCGCCGGCGGGCCGGACGTGCTGCGGCTGCCGTTCACGCGGGCGGGGCTGGTGCACGCCTGAGGGGCGCATCGGGCACGCGCGCATCCTGCGGCTGCGCGCAGGATGACACCACGTGGGCGCGATGCGTCAACGGGGCGTCGCGCGAAGCGCCGGCCTCGTCGTTCGCAGAAGCATCGCCGGCGACCCGGCAAGGCCGGCCCGCGCACCGCGTCGCGCGAGCGCGCGACCGGCGCGCGGCGCCATCACATCGAGCCGAGCTCGTCGTCCGCGTCCAGCAGCCGCTCCTCGAGCGCGCCCAGCTCGCCGCCGAGCTCCTCGAGGTCGATCGAGCTCGCGCGCAGCGCCGGGAACAGGCTGACGCGCTCCTGCTCCATCGCGTCGACAAACTGCTCCTGCAGCACGCGCACGCCGGCGTCGTAGCGCGGCTCGGTGGCGTCGCCCGCCTGCACGTCGGCGATCGATTCCTCCAGCGCGGCATGCGATTCGATCGTCTCGTCGACCAGCGTCTCGTCGTCCAGCGCGGCGCGCGCGGCCGGGTAGAGGATCTCGCGCTTGGCCTGCACGTGCACGAGCAGCAGCGAGCAGATCTGCTGGGCCAGTTCGCGCCGGCCGTCGGCCTCGGCGGCCTCGGCCACGAGCGCGTCGTAGCGATCGAACAGTTCGAGGATCTGGTCCTGCTCGTCGGACAGCAGCTCCAGGGCGTCCTGGGCGGTGGGCGCGCGCGATGCGGTGGTGCTCATGCGGACTCCTTGATGGCCACGGGGCCGGCGCCGCACGGACTGGCCGCGCACGCCGCAACGTGTTGTACGGCAACGCGCATGCCCCTGCAACCCGCACCGCGGCCGGCCTCGGGGCAAAGAAGCGCGGCAACCCCCGG
>DATCRO010000030.1:0-5929 GCA_036569025.1 Burkholderiaceae bacterium | reverse complement strand
GCGTAGTTGTCGAAGAAGCTGCCGTTGGGCACGATCGCCGTCATCGGCCTGTCGTTGCGAAAGCCACGCTGCTCCAGCGTGGTGGTGAAGTCCAGCACTCGGCGCTCGCCCGGCTGCATCGGCGTGGCCAGCCTGTAGATGCGGTAGTGGAAGCGCGGGTAGTCGGTCTGCACCGTGGCGCCGGGGAACGTGATCGAGTCCAGCCGCAGGTTCTCGGCCCATTGCAGGTGCAGCACGGGGATGGCCTCGCTGCTGCGGTTGACCAGCGCGAAGCTGCCATGCGTGACGGCGCGGGCGTCTCGCGGCCAGATCTCCACGCGCAGCGTGACGTCGGCCACGCGCGGCTGCGCCACCTTCTCGAACGGCAGCAGCGTCTTCTCGAAGTCGGCGGCGCGGCGGTCGCGCTCGGGCTGCGTCGTGTAGAGGTTCAGCACGTTGGTGTTGTAGAAGATCCAGGCGCCCGAGGCGATCCAGACGAGCGCCGCGCCGCCCAGCACGGCCGCCGGCGTGCCGCGCAGGTGCCGGCCGATCTGCGCGAGGCGCGGGCGCAGCGCGACGGTCGTGCCGCGGCGCCACAGCGCATGCGACAGCACCAGCAGCATCGTCGCGAACGCCGCCCAGTACAGCTGGAACCAGGCCTGGCCGATCCAGAAGCGGCCCAGGCCGTTCATGTCCGACAGGGGGATCTGCGGGCTGCCGCCGTAGTTGTAGAGGTTGTGCTCCCAGCCGACGTTGCCGAGCATCACCGAGGCCACGAAGTACACGAGCATCACCGCCCAACCGATGTACTTGTTGGACACGAGCACCTGCACGAACACCGTCAGGACGGCGATGAGGATCGCGCCGACCGCCATCGGCCACACGAACCATGCCAGGTAGGCGCCGATCTCGAAGCGGAAGTAGCCGTTCAGCGCCTGGAACGCGATGGCCGCGAGCACCGCCAGCAGTGCGCTCGAGACCAGCACCGCCGCGATCGCGATGACCTTGGGCACGAGGTGCGTCCAGTCGGGCGCGCCCGTGGCATCGATGATCTCGTGCATGCGGCGATCGCGGTCGCGCCACACCAGTTCCCCCGCGTAGAAGATCGCCAGGATGATCGGCAGCAGCGAATACCCGCTGCCCAGTGCCTCCACCATCAGGCGCGTGACCGGCCAGGACGGGCTGCCGAGGATCTCGCCGCCGAACACCAGGTTGGAGCCGGCCAGCAGCAGGCCGATGGCGACCAGCACGTAGTAGACAGGGCTGCGGAACACGAAGGCCATGTCGACCTTGGCCAGCTCCCACAACTGCAGGCGGGCGGTGCCGCGCGTGGCGGGCGGGATGTCCGGCAGCGCGGGCACGTTGCGGCGCGCCTCGGCGGCCAGCATCTCGCGCACGCCGGCGGGGTTGGCCTCGCCCAGCACGGCCAGTTCGGCCTGGTGGCGCAGCGCGGCCTTCTGGGCGCGTGTCAGCTTGCGCGGCTTGGCAGGCGCGTCCTCGGCGGTGTCGGCCGCGGGAGCGTCCTGCCGCGTCTCGAAGCGGAACAGCCGGTAGGCGATCGCGAACACCGCGCCCGCGACCGCCGTCCACAACAGCCGGTTGGCCAGCAGCACGCCGGTGAACGGCGGCAGCTGCGTGTTGCGCTCGGAGGTCGTCCAGTACTTGGTGACGTAGTTCAGCGGCGACGGGCCGAACGGGTCCAGCAGCGCCGCGACGCGTTCCCACGCCGGGTCGTTGCGCGTCGCGCCGCGCGCCACGAAGAACAGGATCAGGAAGGCGACCGCGCAGACGTTGGACCACACCAGCGAGCGCGTGGCGATGGCCACCGCGAAGAACAGCGCGGCGGTGATCAGCAGCGTCGGCAGCTCGAACGCGAACAGGCCCACGAGGTAGTGGCCGGCCACGAACGGCCCGATCTTCTCGACGTCCTGCCAGGGCATCAGGGTGCCCACCCAGATGCCCAGCGGGACCATCGCCAGCACGACGAAGGCCGCCGCGCTCGCGCCGACGAAGCGGCCGCCCAGGTAGCTCGCCTTGTCGATCGACGTGGTGCGGATGATCGGGGCAAAGCCGGTGTCGTCGTCGCGCACGACGACGTTGGCCACCATGGCCACGGTGATGAAGACCGAGAACACGCCCAGCAGCGCGAGCGCCTGCACGATCGCGTACGGCGCGTTCTTGTGCACGTTGCCCAGGCTGCCGATCTGCACGTTGTCGCTGGCCGTGGCGCCGAACGCGAGCAGGAAGAAGATCAGGCACCCGACCCAGAACACCGGGCTGCGGAGCTGGTAGCGCCATTCGAACTTGACGATGTGACCGAACATGGGGGCACCCGTCCGTCAGCGCGCCGCGGCGCCTTGCGACGCCTCGTTGCCCGATTGCCCGTTGCTGCGGCGGTGCGCGTACAGCGTCGAGAAGTAGACCTCCTCGAGATCCACCTCGGCCTTCTCGAACCGCGGGTCGGGCGCGGTGTCGGACAGCACGTGGATGAGCGTGCGGCCGCCGCGCAGGCGCGTGGAGATCAGCGCGAACTGCTTGCGCAGCCCGGGCAGCTCCTCGGCATCGACGGCGCGGCGCCAGACCTTGCCCTCGAGCCCGGCGATCAGCGCCCCCGGCGTGCCGGCGCTGACGATGCGGCCGTCGACGAGGATGGCCATGCGCGAGCACAGGTCGGCGACGTCCTCGACGATGTGTGTCGACAGGATCACCACCTTGGTCGTGCCGATCTCGGCCAGCAGGTTGTTGAAGCGGTTGCGTTCCTCGGGGTCGAGGCCGGCGGTCGGCTCGTCGACGATCATCAACGCCGGGTTGCCGATCATGGCCTGCGCGATGCCGAAGCGCTGGCGCATGCCGCCCGAGAAGCCGGCGATGGCCTTCTTGCGCACGTCCCAGAGGTTGACCTGCTGCAGCAGCGCCTCGATCGTCTCGCGGCGCGCACCGGCGTCGGTCAGGCCCTTGAGCACGGCCAGGTGGTCCAGCATCTCCCAGGCCGACACGCGCGGATAGACGCCGAAGTCCTGCGGCAGGTAGCCCAGCCTGGCGCGCAGCTTCTGCGGCTCGGCCAGCACGTCGATGTCGCCGAAGCGGATCTGGCCGGAGGTGGGCACCTGCAGCGTGGCCAGGCAGCGCATCAGCGTCGACTTGCCTGCGCCATTGGGCCCCAGCAGGCCGTACAGCCCGGGCGGGATGTCCAGCGACACGCTGTCGAGCGCCCGCGTTCCGTTCGGGTAGACGTGGGTCAGCGAGGCGATGGACAGCATGCGGGCGGCTCCGGGGACGGATTCTTGGACTTTCCAGGTTGGCATTCTGACGGCAGCCCGCCGCCGGCCCCACCTCCGTGCGACGAACCGGCGCTTCCCTGGGACAGGCCGTCCGGCGACCGTGCCCTGCCGCGGCAAGGTGGATCAGCGCGTCGCGCCCAGCAGCGCCGCGATCTCGGCGTTGCCCCCGACCTGCGCCGCCTGGCGCGGCGTCAGGCCGGCGTGGTCGGCGCGGCCCGGGTCGGCGCCCGCGGCCAGCAGCAGCCGCACGGCCGCCGGGCGCTGCGCCAGGACCGCGTGCAGCAGCGCGGTACGGCCGTCGGCGTCGGTTGCGTCGACGCGGGCGGCCGGGCCGGCCAGCAGCGCCTTCAACGCGTCGACGTCGCCGCGATCGGCGGCCGCCTGCAGGGAGTCGGGCGCAGCGGACGCCCGCGGGATGCCCGGCGCGGCGGTCTTCAGGCGCCTGATCGCGTCGGCATCGGACGAGACGCGGCCCTCCGGCTTGTCCAGCACCATGGGCGACGGCGGCGCCGCGGCGGCCAGGACGGGCGCGGCGGGCGGCGCGACGGCGGCCTTGGCCATGGGCGGCGGGGCCGGCGAGATCTCGGCGAACCGGCCGTCGCGTGCGGATGCGCCCGTGTCCGCCGAGGCGACCACCGTGTCGCCCGCAGTCGCGGCGGAACGCGGGGACGGCGCCGACGCCGGGCGCGGGACGAGCATCACGCGCCGCGGCAGCACCGACGGCGGCCGCGCCGGCGAGGTCATGATGGTCGGCGGCGCGGCCGGCGCCGCGGCGGTGATCGTCACGGTGGCCGACTCCTGCTCGGTCGGACTGCCCTCGCCGCGCGGCCCGTTCGAGGCGAGCGCCACCGGCCGCGGCGGCGCGGCCGCGTCCGCCGCGGCGGGCGAGCGCGCCAGGCCCGGCTGCACGGCGCGGGCCGACAGCGAAGCCTTGTCGACCGGCGCCGGCTGGCGCTCCGCGGCGGCGCGCTGCTCGTCCAGCTGCGCGACGACCACGTCGCGCTCGCGCTCCGCGTGCCTGGCGGTCGGACCATGCGTGCCGGCGCCGCCGTCGAACGGGTCGACGACCACCGCTGGCGGCGCTGCATACGGATAGGACGCAGCCGCGGCAGCCGGCACCGGCAGCTCCTGCGTGGCCGCCGGCGCCGGGGCCGTGCGCGGCTCGGCGAGCCGCAGCTCGGCCAGCGCCACCTGCACGCCGCCGCCCAGGCGGCCGTTCTGGTCGAAGCGCCAGGCGCCGGCGCACACCAGCAGCAACGCGCACAGGGCCGCGCCCGAACGCACGCGCCACGACGACAGGTTGACCGCCGGCCCGCGCTTGCCGTCGACCGCCTCGACGGGCGGGGCGACCGGCGCCAGCGGCGCCCGCGGCGCGGCCTCGGCCGCCTCGCCCGCGGCGATGCGCGCGGCGGCGGCCAGCACGTTGGCGCGTACCGACGCGGACGGGCCACGATCGTCGCCGGCGAGCGCGTGCGAACGCGCGTAGGCCTGGTCGAGGTCGTCGTCCATCGGGCGTCCCGGCGTCGGCTCGCTCATGGCGTCCTCCATCCGGCCAGCAGCGTGCGCAGCCTGGCCTTGGCGTAGCGCAGCCGCGTCTTGGCCGTCTCCGTGCCGACGCCCGTGGCGCTGGCCACCTCCTCGACGCTCAAGCCGCCCTCGGCCTGCAGCACGAAGGCCTCGCGCTGCGCCTCGGGCAGCTGCGCCAGCGCGTCGAGGAAGGCCTGCGCCTGCTCGCGCGACTCGATGCGCGCCTGCGGCCCCTCGGACGCGTCGGCCGCCACGCGGTCGGCCCAGCGCTCGCCGTCGTCCTGCGACCCGGCGCCGGCCAGCGGGGCGTCGATGGACTGCATCGCGTTGGACTGCGCGCGCAGGTGGTCGATGACGCGGTTGCGGGCCACGGTGAACAGCCAGGTGGTGAAGCGCGCGGTGGCCACGTAGCGCGACGCGGCACGGGCGACGCTGATCCACGTCTCCTGCAGGACGTCGTCGGCCGCGCCCTCGTGCTGCGGCCCGAGCCGGTGGCGGATGAAGCGCCAGGTCGCCCGCTCGTGGCGGTCGTACAGGCGCGTGAAGGCGGCGGTGTCGCCGCCGGCAAAGGCAAGCATCAGGAATTCGTCGCTGTCGACGGCGGGGGCGGCGGTGGCCACCGGCGCCTGTTCCCACGGGCGTTCGTCCGCCTCGCGCGCGAACGCGAGCGGCGGAACGGAGTCGGGGTGGGCCTGCACGGGCCACGATGCTAACCCGTGCGGTTGTGGTTCAGGCCACCGGATCGGCGACGGGTCCAAGCGAGTCAGCGCACCATCGGCGGGTCGGGGACGTAGCCGCGCGGCGGATCGGCGGGGAAGGCGTGCGGCGGTGGCGTCCAGGCCGCGCGGGGCGGTGGGACGATGCCGGCGGCGGCCAGGTTCTCATAGCTGTCGTAGCGGATCTCCACGCGCTGCTCGGGCTGCGGCGTCGCCCGCTCGAACGTGGTCATGCGCGCGACCGAGGATTCGCGCTCGCCGTGGCCGGTGCCCAGGCGCTCGGTCGGCTGCGGCGCGACCATGCGGGACTCGGGCAGTGCGGACGCGCGGGCGACGTCGGCCTCGGCGGCTTCGCGCGCCGCGCCCGGCTCGGCGGCCGCATTGGCGGCAGGCGCGCCGGCGGAGGACCTGGCGACGCTGTCCGCC